>CAYTDR010000005.1:10555-26247 GCA_964436185.1 uncultured Candidatus Obscuribacterales bacterium
AAAGACCACCACTTGGTCATCGGCTAAGTGCATCCAGCGGCCGCAAACAACTATGACTATGAATGTGACTGCGAAGGCGGCCGTAAAGTACAAAGTTTTCTTGTTCTCTTCGTGCATCTTAGCCTCAGTCTTTTGTAGTTGATTCGCATTACGAGGTCGATTAATTACCATCTTACTTTGGATTGACGTAAAATGCGCTCGACTGGCTACTGAAGATTGCTCAAGTTTTTTCAACCTTTTGCTTCTTTCCTACTGGACGCCACAAATGGTATTACAGATGGTTCACGACCACGCACAGAGCATTTTACGGATCATTAAAGTCTCCGGACAGACTCTAGGAATTCGGTAAACTATCTCGAAGAATGACACTGTCGCGGGAAGAGCAATTGGTCTATCAATTTTTCCTTTCGACAAAACGCTTTGAGTTGAGCTCGTCCCGCTCGGCTCGCGAACGGCTTGCCAAGCAGATCTTTTAATCACTTGACATACTCTTTTCTGTGAATCAGCGAAATCGCCGGGGAATATTTAACTCACGACTAGCATTGCCGTAAGGAGAGTCCCATGGACAAGTCTTACTCAAATTGGAGCAGAAAGGATTTGCAAGCAGTAAAAGTAAACACGAGCACGCTGAAAGAACGCCTCAACAGGCTTTACGATACACGACGCCATAACACCACGCTTTTTCCCAACGATGGATTATTCGAATTCCTCTGGGACCTCAAAGAGATGGCCCTAATGGAAGGAAAATCAAGCGTCGAAGTTCCGGGCAACTGGCTCGAGGAGCTGGAAGCCTCAACGACGGCAAGCAGCCGCGGTCATTAAATCGCCTTGATCGGCCAACCTATTACGTAAGCGATTTTCGAGTTGGTACACTTTCGCTTCTCGAGTTGGCTATTCGACCGAACCTTCCGGTGTCAGCAAGAATCTATGCAACTACCAGCGGTGAGAGCGTCTTAAGAAGGCGACCTCACCGTTATAAGTTATGAGCGCAGGCCGTCCTTGATGAAGACGGATCGAGGAATTACCTACCCATCTCATCGAGTAAATTTCCAATCTGGCTGTCTCGCTTGGCCTTGCTGAAAATTACTTGGCAGCGTGGCAAACTTCTCTCAATAATTACTTTATCTTTCCAGACACCTTCTGTCGCCGGATCGACATTGAGGTAGCGAAGTTTCCTGCACCTCACCAATTCGAGCAATTCGGTCGATGAAACTTCAGTGTTTGAAAATCGCAGCATTGCCAACTCCGGCATTTCTGTAAATTTGCGAACGGAACCATCGTCAAGAATGCAGTGTCTCAAATCCATACTCGCCACAGAGGAAAGCTCGCTCAACTTACTTGCATTCTCCGCGGATAACGTACAGGAGCCGATAGTAAGATTGGTTACTTTAAGGTTTTTCAAATGCTTCAGATAGGCAAGACTGCATTTATCTAGCTCTAACTCATTCAACGTAGTAAAACGACCCAACACCTTGAAGAAATTCTCGTTATCCGGTCTCCTTTCCGGTCCCACAGAGATGCTTGTTAAACCGAGCCTTTGAAGATGTTCGAGTCCCTTCGATGACACCTCAGGACTTCCAAGAAGCACAAATCTCTTCAAGTGCTTCGCCTCCCTCAGAGTAGATACCATCTCATCCGTGAGCTGGGCGCTGAAGAACTGAAGGCTGCGCAGCTTGGGTAAAGTTACAAGCTTTTTCATCCCCCCCCCGGGTAAAAGCTCCTCTACCTCTGATAGTTAGAACATCTAGAGACTTGACCTTTGAGATGCAATCAAGTGCCTCGTCATCGGGCAATTGATCGCTCACACTGAGAGCAGTAAGATTCTTTAGTTTCGGAAGCACTGGAAACCACAGTTTCAATTGGCGATCCAACCAAGTCGTAGAGACCATCAAGGTATTTAGTTCTTCCAGTGACGCCAGCTTCATCTGCGCTTCCTTGCTGGCCAACAAATTCTCGAGGTCAACTATCCGAGCGTCCTTTTTTTCGCGCACGAATTTGGAGAGTATTTCGTCGGTGGCAAACGTTAATTTCCAGATCATATTGGTTCCTGATGAAATCAACCGGACACTCGGCTCTTGGAGATCAATCAACTTTTTCTCTTTCTTGCTAAGTGGAGGAATTTCAGTGTCCTTTATGGTCGGAGGCTCTTCCGGCGGTGCAACAAATGTTTGTTGAACAGCAAAACCACCGACAACCAGAAGAAGCAGCACGACGGCGGCGACGGCAAGTGGCTCCCTCCAACGCCGACTCTGTTTTTCTCCGGGTGCGGCCAGAGTCTCAGCGCTCGATGGATTTTCAAAATCAGAAACCAGGTCATTCAAAGCGGACAGCAACGGCGCCAACTCATCGAAGGATCTGAAGCGATCATCTGCTTTTCTTTGAAGACAGTTAGATACGAATACCTCCGTCTCAGTATCGAATTCGATACCACTTACTGCCGCCAGACTTGGTGGCTCAATTTTAAGTTTCATGTCCATGGTCTCAATGGCAGAACTTCCCAGGATAGGAGGCTTTCCTGCAAGTAGTTCGAACATGAGACACCCGAATGAGTAGACATCAGTCCGTTCGTCAAGAGTCTCGCCTTTTACTTGCTCCGGCGACATATAGGGAGGGCTGCCTAAAGCCCCACCAGTTGTGGTCAGCGACTGCCCTTTCACGAAGGCTTTAGCCAAACCAAAATCAAGAAGTTTGGCGACCTGAATACCATCGCTCTGGGTCAACATTACATTTGACGGTTTGATATCCCGATGCAGAATTCCTTTCTCGTGAGCGTGCCGTATGGCCGAACAGAGCTGTTCGATAATCGGTAACGCCTGATGCAGAGGCACAATACCGTGCTGTTTGATTACAGAGTCGAGGCTGACGCCCTCGACATAATCCATAACCATATACGGTTCATTTTCCGGAGTGAGCCCAAAGTCAATAACCTCAATGATATTGCTGTGGCGCAACTGAGCCACAGCTCGAGCTTCCCGTTGAAATCGCTGAGCCATGTTCAGCGTGAAATTAGCGAGAAGCTTGATTGCAACAGTCTTGCACAATAAAGAATCAGTTGCTTTATAGACAACGCCCATTCCGCCCTTGCCGATTCTCTCGAGGATTATATATCGATCAGCAATCTTTTCAGGTAGCTCGTCGGGCATGGTTAACGGAGTCAGTCTCAGAAGTAAGGATGACCGTTGGAACCACTACATCTCGTTGGTGTCGCAGAAGATGAGTCTGTTGCGCCGGTTCAATAATGATACATGACAAATTACGCCCGCAAACAGCACAAGGTAAACTGTCTGGCAATGGATGGAGTCTGACGATGCGCACAAGAATTTGTAAAATTGCCCTGCTTTTGTTGCCTCTGTTGATATGCACATCAAACAGCGACAGCCTGGCAAAGCGAAGAACGGTGCCGAATGAGCGAAAGCTCCTTACCATCAAGATTGCTCAAGTCCTCGAGGATCGCAGGAGAATAGCAGAGCAGAATTTAAGCGAGGATCTCAGCTCCGTAGCGGATCGGCTGCAGGCACGATTGACAGAGCGCAAAAGACGGACTGCGATCGGACTTTATCCCGATCAACCAGAAGAAGTTGAGCGCCTGGAGAGAGCGCTTAGCGGGTCCATATCATTGAATCCGTATGCGGCAGTGGAGCTGATGAAGGATAAACTCGATTCCCGGCGAGTAACATTGAAGATTGATCCATCGCTTAATCTCGGTTCATTGTCTTTGTTCCGGGAAAATCCACCGGTCGATTGGTGCGATCAGCCTGGAAAAATTGTCGTGCTGCACAACAACTATGATCTAACCGTTGTTTGGGCCGCTGGCTTAGACGGCAGGCCGTTGCGATCTCCTGAAAGCGGCCAGGCAAAAATAATTTCGCTGCGCCTGAAGCAGTAGTACTCCTGCGACTTAAGCATTTCAACTCAAAGACTTAGTCTAGAAAAGGCATGAGGATGGGAGGTCCATCCTCATGCTCTCTTCTTCTCTGCTGTGCGGATATGAAGTCTATTCGGGGCTGATGAATTTGACACATGACAGGGAGGCGAGTTCGAGTAGTTTGCTTATCTCGATTCTGCCTGTGACATAAGTCGCTGAGCCTTTAGTTTTCGCGGTGGAAATATTCACCAGTCCAGCTTTTTTCAGCGCATCCAATACCTTTTTGCTGACCTTTGAATCGGACAAGACAACTTTCACCAAAGCCTTGCCATTCGTAATCTTGATTCCTGGAACATGGCCACCAAGCCGCTTGAGCTCGGACGGGAGATTCACCAGCTCTGCTGCAAGCTTGCCGTGCGACTTGTTATTTTTCTCCTGAGGCAGCGCTGGCTTGGACTTATCTTCCAGCAAATCACCGCGATCAGCAGATTCCTTTTGTTCGGCTCGAGGCTCTTCAGGAGTTGAATCGTTGTCGGCTTTCTTCATCTTCCCAACCAACGTCCCTCTCACCATGCCGTCTATTGGACTCTGTGCAGCGACATTTCGTGATGACGTCCCTCTACCGCTACCGTGACCCATTGCGCTTCCTTCAAGAACCGGGGAGTTGGGTGCATAGTTGAATCGAGCACCAGATTTGTACCAACTGCTGGATGAAGCCGGAGCTGGAGCAAAGCCGCCAAGAGACCTCATTCCTCCATGTGCTGCACCGGTACGCATTCTTCGGTGTGGGCTAAGTCCAGAATCACTCGAGTCGCCAAAGACCCCTTCTCTTGAGACACCGTCCGGCATTTCCACGGGGACTGTTACCGTTTGAGATTCACCACCCTTGGTGACTGTCTTCTCCTCGACGGCGACGAATGACGTAAACTGCGTCATTATGTGATGCTCGAGAGCTGTGGCGATTATCTCGTCCTTGAGCTCCTGATTCAGTTGACCCTGTTGCGCACCGCTCCAATCTTGAGACATGAGCCGATCCACCTTAGCCCGAGCCCAGACTGAGGCGATTCCTTCATTAGCAGTATTGCTCTCGGGAAAAGTCACCGGCAATTTTTGTGAGTACGGCTTTCCTTGCTGGAATCCGGTCAGCTCAACTGTCCCGGCGCCGGGGTTGAGATATCGACCGGTTATGTATAGAGGCTTTTGCGCCCACACATCCGCCAACTCTTTGGGAAATACTTCCTTAGTCGTCAGCCCATCGAACTTCACGCGCACATCCGTCAGCACAGGTGATGCGATCCGTTTGTAAAACTTCTGGCCCGCCTCACCGGCAGGGGAGTTGAGCAACACATATTCAGGCTCGCCACCGCCTTCACGAGCGATACCGTCAATGAGAAATCGATTGACACTATTTCCGGTGCCGAACGGAAACCATCGAGCTCTTTCACGATGCTTCCTGATCAAGCCGACAATTTCCATGTCATTTCCGACATACCCGTCAGTCATGAAGGTGACGATGCGCAATCTGTTGTTATCGGCCGGTATGCTGCAGGCTTTCTCGACAGCAGGAGCCATCCAGGTTCCGCCCTGTGCTTGCAGACCGTCTATGAATCTCTTCGCCTCACTCTTCATCTCCGGAGTGGACTGTCGCGGCTTATTGAACAGCAACTCTTGCCCCGAACTGAAAGATATTATCTGGAAGGTATCCTGGGGATTCATGTGGTCGATAATATAAGTCAGCGTCTCCTTTGCTTTTTGCAAAGGCGGCCCGAACTGAGATCCGGAACAATCGATAAGGAAAATCATCTCCTTAGGTGCCACCTTATCCGGGGTCACTCGCTTAGGAGGTACAAGCATGAGAGTGAAGTATCCGCTCTTGTTTTTGCTGTTCGGATCTCTATAAGTGAGATAGCCGCTCTTCAGATCATCACCTGCGATATCCCAGGTCAAAACGAAGTCCTTGTTCGGTATCGTGCTCTTATTTTGTAGTTCGACTTTCGCACGGCTGGTTCCATCGTTATTGATCGTCACTTGATGCAGTTTGGAACTGATATTTTCCAGCTTCACTCCAGCGTCGATATTGACGCTGATTGAGATGTCGTGACCTGCCCTGGTACCCTCTGGTGTTATAGGCGGTGTTATTTTGGAAGCGTCAGGAACCGCGGTAGTGTCAGGAGCCCGGCCGGTTCCCGTATGGCCTGTCGGTCGTCCGGGATTGAAACGCGGACCGACAACGGTGGGGAAAGCAAAGGTGTATCGCCCGTCTTCATACGGCAATAGATCGATATATTCGATCGTGATTTCGACAACCTTGCCTGGCTCAATGTTGGCGACTGACTGAGTAAAAATGTTGGAGCGCTCCTGGTCAAGCAGAGACGCTACATGACCCTTTGCTTTTGCCTGCTCATAAATCTGTTTTGCTTCTTCTCGTTTCTTGATATCGCCCTTGATTACGCGATCGCCGATTTTCATTACCATGCTGTCGACGGCAGCAGAGTCCGACAGTGGGAACGTATAAATAGCCTCAATCTTGTCCTTGAACGTATTGGCGAATGTCTGTTTCACCTTTACTCGCGCGATGTATCCCGAAATTTGGGTCTGCACATCAGTATGTTTGAGAGGACATTGCCCCAGCTCTTTTCCACCGGACGCCATCGCCAATAGAGTGCCGGAGCCGGAGCTGGCGAACGGACTCTTATCCGTAGGTTCCTTTTCCTTACTATTTTCACGACCGGACGACGACGAGCCTGGCAGCATAGCCGTGGTCTGCGCAGTACATGGAACAATGAGTGAGGACCCAAGCAACGTCGAGAGACTGAGGGACGTAACCAGAAGCCGCCCGATCGGGTATCTCTCCTGATTCCCGCCTGCAAGAAAATTAGCCATTATTCAACCTCGGAAGTTTTGAGGGATAGGTTCCCCTTTTCTAACAGCCTACCCAGCCTGTCGATTGAGCGATATGGGGTTTTAACTAGTATGAAAACAGCTGTGACCCCGTCAAAATGAACGTTAGTGCGTTTTGCAGATCCAAACGGATATCAGTGGGTCCATCCGACAATCGAATGCCGGTAGACACTTATATGTTGCATTTCTATTCGACAAGAACCGTTGATATTAGGCGATCACATCCATACAACGAAAAGCGCTCGGCTTGCAATTCATGCACTCGTCCGCGCGCTATTAGATGTGGTGGCACCCTCTATTTCAAATCGAGCGATCCGTCAGCGTTGCGTCTAATGATTACGTTGCCTTTTGATGGTGCTTTTTTGGAAACCACGGGCTTGCTGCTTCTTACAGAGACCTGCCGCTGGCCTTGAGCCTTTCTTGGTGCTCGTTTCGTTCGGCTGGCAGAACTACCGCCACCGCCGCCGCCACCACCTGAGCTGGGTCCCCAGGAACTTGTAGATTCCGGACTGGATGTCTCGATAGAGCCGTCGGGATTACGCTTGACGACGGTGCCATCAGAATATTTGTGAGTATAAGGGCTCTTTCCCGGCACATATCTCACGCCACCACCTTCGACACCGGTAGAACCGCCGCCGTCTCCACCGCCACCTTGCATGGCGGGGTCATCATCATCATACACGTCGACTGTTCCATCGGAGTGGCGGTTCACTGTCACCCCATCCGACTCTGAATCAACCTGACAAAACGCCGGCGAGACGCAGAACGATAACGCAAAAGATACGGCAACAGTTAATCCTACGGCCGTACGAAGGGGTCTGGAAGCTGTCTTCATTCTAAACACCTGTAACCTGGTAACGCTGATTATGTACTCAGCACGCGCGCCAAAACGACTACAAGCACTATACTCTTACCGGCACCGCTTGACAAGACCGAGAATGCAAGCGTGTGCATCCTTGATTCGCGATCAGATGCCGACAGGCTGCCGACGGTTCAGGTTTGATTCCCGACGCTTATAAAGGACCAGGCGTTATTCTTTGCGACTCAGGTTTTAACTTTTACTTGAGCAATTTATCGAGCAGACTCAACACTCGATCATCACTGGGATCAAGTTTCAATGCCTGACTCAGCACTTGCGAAGCTTGTGCGTTGTCGCCTTTGATATTGAGCACTCGGCCCAGGTTGTAGAGCGCATTTTCGTAATCAGGCTTGAGATTGATCGCCGCATTGTACTGCTTGATCGCTTCGTCATGATCTCCACTTGCGGACAAAGCATTGCCGAGAACTACGTGAAAAACCGGATGTTTTTCATCGATTCCTACAGCTCGTTTGGCTTCTTTTACGGCTTCGGCGGTCTCGCCTTTGTCCAGAAGCACGACCGAAAGATTGGAATGACCCCATGGAATAGTATCGTCAAGTTCCAGCGCCTTTCTCAATTCTTTCTCGGCGTCTTTGAGATCACCATGTTGTCTCAGAGCCCAGCCGTAGTCATTATGTGCGTTAGCACTGTCTGGTTTCTCTTTGACTAATTTCTTGCAATCAGCAAGCGACGGAGAACCTTGAAGTTGCTTGTGCCAATTTTCCTTGCGACCGGAACCGGAACCTTTGGCATCAGGAACAACGGCCTTCTCATCAGATTTCGGCTCTTCGTTTTTGGCCTCTGTCTTTTTCTCTTCGACAGGCTCGACATTTGCCACACATGACTGACCTACGCCAGACAGAGGAACTGTCTCGAGATACAGGCATCCTACAAGCATAGTGATGGCAACGGGGATGACGACAGAGCGCTTGCGACCAATAAACATCTCAATCTCTCCATGGCAGTGCCCGGACAAATTTGCCCGGTACAGGAAGTATCGGAAGTCAAATAGTTTACATCAGCCTGGAGGTCCAGTAAACGCCCATATGCAGAGGGCAAGACCAACGCCGACGATTCCTAATCCGAAGATAGTCGATTCCAGTACGTTTTTGGCATCCTCAAAGGCCTGCCGGCATATTACGGCACCGCCATATACGAACACAGAGCCAACAATGAACATAATAATACTTTCGAGAATCATTAATACATTTGAGCTCCGTGACTAGCGTCCTACTTGGCTTTCAGCGGTTGAGCCTCTTTCTTTTTTCTTCTTGGCGGCTGGCTCAAGAAAAGCATCAAAGCAATCATGGCGAACAAAACGGACACCCAGATTAGAAAACGGTCGACAAGAATCCGGTCATGAGCTTCCTGACTCTTTTGCAGGATATTCTCAAGAGAGCGGCGAACTATCCGCGGGTTGTCTTGGCTGGACTTGGTCAATCCAAGATCTTTGGCAAGGTCTTCTTCATCCTTGGCTTCGTCCGGTGACATCGGCTCCGCATCAGGTGTATCGTCACTGGCCTCAGCGGCAGGTTCTTCGGCAGCCTCAGCTGCTTGCCCTTTAGCAGGATGCGCCTGAGCCAGGAGCGAAAGGGATCGCCCAGGTGTTCTCTCATGAGCTGTCGAGGGCAAGAAGAGCGTGCAGCCGACTATTAAAAGAACCATCGTCTGAGGAATTAGCACTCTTGCAAAGTTCGATCTCATTTACTCATCTCCAAAATCGCCCTTTACTCATTGTAGGCAATGCGAGACAGAGATAAACCTCTTCATCATTTTATGGGTCCTCCGAATGTGACAGCCTGCCGTTTTCTGCCCCAGGTTCCTCTATCGTCTTCGAACACACCGGGTACGACAGTGCTGCAGTTCATGCATCTGCCATCCTTGATTTTGTACATGCCGAGTTCGTACCAGTTTCGCTCGATCAACATCTCTTTGCAGTTGGAACAATAGGTACTTTGGTTCTTTACATCATTGACATTACCAGTGTAGACGAACTTGAGTCCAGCTTTGAGCGCCTGGTCGCGAGCCCGGACCAGCGTGTTTGGCGGCGTATTAGGGCGGTGCGTCAACTGAAAATCGGGATGGAAAGCCGTGAAGTGGACAGGCACGTCGCAGCCGAGGTTCTCGGCAATCCAGTCACACATACGCTCGATCTCATCAGGCGAATCGTTTTCTTCTGGTATCACCAGGTTAGTGATCTCGAACCAGACATTGCTTTCGTGTTTCAACCACTTCAAAGTATCGAGAACTGGCTGCAGGTCCGAGAGCGTAAGTCTCTTGTAGAACTGTTCTGTAAACGCTTTCAGATCCACATTGGCGGCATCAATGACCGAATAAAATTCCGGGCGTGCTTGCTCAGTAATAAAACCGGCAGTGACGGCAACGGCCTTAATACCGACTTCATGACAGGCCTTGGCAGTATCGACCGCATATTCCAGCCAGATTACGGGATCATTGTAGGTAAACGCTACGCTACGACAGCCCAACTGCTTGGCCGCTTGAGCGATCATCTCAGGTGTCGCCTTCTCGCTCAAACGTTCGATCTCTCTGGACTTACTGATGTCCCAGTTCTGACAGAAACGGCAACCAAGGTTGCATCCTGCCGTACCAAAAGAAAGAATGCTGGTACCGGGAAGGAAGTGGTTAAGCGGTTTTTTCTCTATCGGGTCGATGCAGAAGCCGGTGCTACGTCCATAAGTCGTGAGGAACATCTCTCCGCCGATGTTCTGCCTGACGAAACAGAACCCCCTATCGCCCTCCTTGAGGACGCAGGCACGGGGACAGAGATCACAAAAGATTTTTTCGCCGTTCTCGATTGGATGCCAGTATCTTCCTGGCTTGTGAAAGGGAGATTCGAGATCCTCCTCTGCCTGCTTTAATCCTTCACTCATGTCGCATACCTGATAAATAGTCTGATCACAGTATAACCAACCACTTGAACTCTAAGATCTTGCCGGCGGAGCTGTCGAAAATTATTGCGACTACGTATAGAGACGCTCTGGGTAGGTTGGCAGATTGGCATAAAACAAAACTGGTGTCGGCAAGTGTCGAGTTCATTTATTGAAGACGTACAATCGAGCGCGTGGGAAATTTTAGAAGAGGCTTCAAGACCTGTTCTCACGTTAGCTAACGAAGCATGGAAATCCATTTCAGGTGGTAGTGGTACCGGGGACGGACAGAACGTTTCGGCAGAAGACCATGATGGCGAGCACCGGCAGCCTCAAGCTCCTGATGCGCGAACAGTAGCGGACCACCATGCGTCGAGTTCCCAAAGTGAGCACCTGGTCCGCCAGGCAACCACGGAAGATATGGAAAAGCTGACCAGCGCTCTTCGCAACTCGCTGCCTTCGCTCGATCTATATACCAGCGTCGCCGCTTCCGTCATGGGTGCTGTTGGACACACCGTCGCCCGCAGGCAAAACAACCAACCGGTCAATACAAATGTCACTCGCCTGGGAGAGCAGGCTAACAGACTCACCAGTCACTTTGCAGGTGAAGTTCAAGGACTCAACGAGAATCATCTTCAGTGGGCCATCGACGATGCATTGCGTCATCCGCTCTATCAGCCGGATTCCAGACCAGCACAACCACAATCAAGCATTCCACCAGTCACCGAGGAAAACAGGACGGTTCTCTCCTCGCTTATTGAAAGAAACAACGTGAGACCGGCAGAGACTGTCAGAGCAAGTGACCGGAATTGCCCGGAACTCACGCTGAACTTCACGAATCGCGACTGGGAGGCAGTCAGACTGTTGAGCTCTTACGATCTCAATTCGCTTCCCAGCCTTCCTGTCCTTGAGCTCAACCATGATGGAACTCCGGTCCAGGCGCAGAACGGCGATGTCAGCTATCAATCAGGCGATGTGGCGATTCAAATAGGACAAGAATCTATCGACGCACATGCTGGTTCTCTCGCGGTAACCAGGAACCAACGCACTAACGACCTTCTTTTTACCAATAGATCGACCGGTCAATTGGTGATGGAAATAATCAATGGGGAGCGAGTGTTTCGCACACCTGACGGTCAGCTTCTCAAACATCAGGGCAATCGTATTATCGTTCTCAACCCGGATGGAACAGAGCGTGGCGCGATCGACAACAATCAGATAAGACATCGATTCGCAAACGGAACGGTAATTGTGGATCTTGAGTCCCAGACGCTCGAAGCTGCGTTGAAGAAAGCAAAAGACAACGGAATTGAGTTTCAGCGCGGGGAGCAAGTGATAGTCAGATTTGGCAACAACCTGGCTATTCTCGATCCATTATTGAATCAATTCATCGTTTTCAATCACACCGAAGAGGGCGTCGAGGTTCATTTCAAGCTAGATGAAGAGCGAACTCTCTCTCGTGGTGCCGATGGAAAAATTCGCATTACCGATAGGGCAGGTAACATCACTGAATTATCAGACGAGCAAAAACAAAGACTCATGTCCTTGTTTGGGGAGGAGTTCGGTGGACGCATTCGCGCCATCATCGCCCAGATCAATGCTGGTTCACTCGCAGTTGGTGATAACTCAATCCTTCTGGGCGAGCGTAACGTTACTCTCAACTGTCATAACCATAACCAGAACCAGAACGGCAGCTCTATAGGGTCTTGCTTGACGCAGCTAGTTTCAGGCAACGCCGGTGTAACCTATAGCTCCACTGCGGAACAGGGTGGTACGCCCACTGAAACATCAGTCGATCTGGTCAGGCGGAGTTTGATCCAGAGGGCCGGACAGGCGCTAATGACTGTAGATCTGGGAACCCCCAATCTTGATGTCACCACCAATGACTTCACCATCCGCGAAAATGCTGTCGAGTTCACTGATTCGGGAGTTAGGGTCGACCGTGAAAATAACGTCAGATTGCCTGACGGTACGGTCATGCGCAACAACGGTGATGTCAAATTCGCAAATGGCTCCTACTATTCAAGAGAAACGCATTCCGTCTACAGCAGTGAAAGATCCAGCGCGTCAAATGAAGCTGCCTCCACGGGCAAGCACCTTGACGTACTTCTCTCCCACGCCCTTGGGCTGGCTCGCTCTATTAGCAACCGCGCCCACTCTGGGTCGGTGACAAAGTCGGAAATCACCTTACTGCAAGCAAGCGCCTCAATGGTCTCCAACTTGATCGGCGTGTTCAGCTCAATGGGCGACCTCGGTGCCGCAACCCAACTCAACGGCTCCCTGAGCATTCTCGACTCCTCGCTGGGCCAGGCAAGGAACAAGCTAGACGAGAAAGGTGAGTTGAGTCAGGAAAAACAAGAACGAATCAGCGGGTTTGTGCAAAGCCTTGAATCTCGTATGGGCGGCACTCGGCGAATTTAATCATTAATTTTCAGGCAAACCAAAGCGAGAAAAACTCAACTCGGTAGCGCGTTTCAATACACAAGTTGTTGGGATGTCTGCATTTCCTTTTTTGGGCAATAACCAGGCGTGATTTAGCAGATAACATGAAATGATGAAGTTTATTGCCCTCGAAGTGGTACATCACTTATTGCAGGCAAAGATCCGCTAACTCGAAGGCGGTTAACGGTCATCAACGCTGTCAAAAGCTTCAAGAGCGAGCAAGAACGACCAGTGATGTTCGGACCTCAACAGCAGCAACAATTGAGCAAGATGCGCCGTGGTGCGGAAGCAATAAAGCTTCCCCGATTGTGGAACGTTCCAGCCACCAAAGATATCTCGACGATGCTCGAGTTGGCACAAAATGCTCAGGGTCAATTCATAGAGCAGAGCTGGTCGCCTGAGGAAAAGGATCTCTTGCTCAACCTCTCAGTGCAAGTCGACAATGAGGGAGACCCGCTCTGGGAGCTGGAAGAGAATACTCTGCACGACACGAAAGTTCTCTGGCAACACAGAACCGGCGATACCGCTCTCATACACAATCTCATAGTCGGTGAATCAACTGGCGAGATGGCAGCCACCAGGCAAGATTACACAGGCCAGATTTATCTCCGTAGTCCGAAAGAATCACAAGAAGTTCGAGCCGTCCCTCCCGGCGATCGTCTGGTAGAAACTGACGCCACCGCAATCCTGGAAGGGGACATCAACAAAGTACGCTTGACGACAGTCCTGCAATCCATACAGCTCAGTAGAATGACCGGACGTCTCGCCATTCGAGGCGAATCTTGCGGAGCAGACGTTTATTTCGACGAAGGTGTGGCAACCCACGCATCCGATGGCGTCGACATGGGAGACGAGGTTATCATCGAGCTAATTCAGCTCACAGCCGGCAAATTCAAGTTCTTGCCTGATGAACGGACCGTCAAACGAACAGTCACAAGAAATATAGATAGATTACTCCTGGAGGCGATCACGTTGCTCGACCAGAGCGACTACCTCAACGAGCAAGGCTTGAAAGGTGAATCCTACCTGATTGTCAAGAACCCCGGCATTACACTGGAAGAATTTATTCGCATCGTCACTACTGGCGCTCCGGTGGATCAGGAGCTGCAGAAGATCCTTTTCAAGGACATAGGCGAGTTCAGAACGCTTGTCGACCTTCTCAAGATGCGAGCGCTGAAGAAATCTCAATGGGTCCCTGTGCTCTTCAATCTTGTTTCATTAAACCTGGTTGGAATCGGCGATAGACCGCCGCAACAGCGCACCGTGCTGGACGTAAAAGAGGAAGAGGTTCAGGCGCTTGACTCGTATGAGGCCGTGCTCAAGCCTTTAATGCGCCCTACGGGACTTCTCATCTATCCGGCGCTGCAATACTTCATTGCCCTGGAGTGCAACAGGAATGTTCTTTCGCCTACTGCGTCATCGCTTGTCGTCCTCAGCTTGACCCGGCGCTCGAACGGACAATCCCCAGATGTAGCCACGGTCCACGAAATTTTTGAGATAGTGAATAGGATAAAACGTCCTGTTGACATTCCCGGACATTTTCAGATGTTCGATTATGCCATTTTAATGCCGGAAGCTAATGCGCGGTCCGCCGCCGCTATCTGCCAAAAGATTCACGAAACTGTCACTAACTCACATTACAAGACACGCATTGATGCCGCTGACATCCTTATGTACTTTGGAATAGCTTCAATGCCTGATGATTGTCGTACAATGGCACACTTGCTCTCGGCAGCCCTCGAAGCTCATAAGCAAGCCAGGCTCAATGAATCCCCGATTATGCTCTTCCAGAATTTAGCGACTTGAAACTTTCTCACCCTCTTGTCAATCAAATAACTCTACTAATTAGTGGTTATGGACGATTCTTGTCAGATATCATAGGGTTTAATATATCTAGGCACGTTGTTGGTATGCCTGCGAAAAAATGCCACTTATAAACTACGCTAAAAGAGAGATAACCTACAAGCTGGTCTATTATGGCACCGGACTCGGTGGCAAGACGACGAATCTGAAGTATATCCACGGTCAGATAAACCCAGCTTGTCGAGGGGACATGATCCAGTTGGCCACCGAGACGGAGCGAACGCTCTTCTTCGACTTCATGCCAATTGAGCTGGAAGCCGTTTCAGGCTTTAGATTACGTTTGGCTATCTATACGGTGCCTGGTCAGGCAGAGTACGAAAGAAGCCGCAAACAGATCCTCCGGGGCTCTGACGGCATCGTATTCGTTGCCGACTCCAGCATCACTCGAGCGGATGCCAACAGAAAGTCCCTTGATGGGATGTACGAAAACCTGAGATTCAACAACATCAGTCTGGCTGATATGCCCTGGGTGCTTCAGTACAACAAGCGCGACCTGGCAGACGCCATGACCGTGGACCGCATGCAGCAAGAGCTAAATCCGGGCGGCATCCCATTCTTCGAAGCAGTGGCGCTGGAAGGAAAAGGGGTATTTTCGACGCTTAAAGATATCACTCAGCGAATGATTAACAAGTCCAGGACTCATCGAACCTGAGCCAAGGGCGTCTGATAACCACAGCCCTCTATTCTCACTTTCGCTATCCACACGGCATTATTCACGGAAATGAATGAAGAGGCCAGGCCCCGGCGCCGGCGATCTCAACCTGTGAACTCATTAGCCACCTTTAGCTATCCACGACAGCAATTATTCACGGGGAAAGGACACGAGGTATCTACGACAAGACCTCGTGGTAGGCGGCATGATCTTTTCCGATTC
>CAYTDR010000005.1:26257-26643 GCA_964436185.1 uncultured Candidatus Obscuribacterales bacterium
ATCAGAGGATAGTCAGCGAATTTCAAAAAAGTGACGAAGATAGTCAGCTTTCGGGCAGCTGCCGAAAAAAAATGCTTCATTAGTCAAGTCTTGCATCTTATTCCAATTGGACTACGGCCGAAGACAAAACGACAGCCAAAGTCCAAGCCGAAAACTAACGCTGAACAGTAAGAATGAGGTTGCCTTGGTGACGAGACTCTACACTCTGGGCAATAGCCGCTGGCCGGGAGTGGTCGTCTAGTCTCTGGCCGCAGTCAGCATGTTGTAATTCTTCGATCTCTTGAGGTGTCGGTCAGCGTGATACTGCAGCAGGTTCAAGCTCCTACTTGGCCAGTATCTCCTCCCAGCGTCCGTTCGATTTGAGTATCAGTTCGACGACTTCTCGC
>CAYTDR010000006.1:0-11466 GCA_964436185.1 uncultured Candidatus Obscuribacterales bacterium
GGTGGAGGCGGAGGTGGCCGACCGGACCTGGCGCAAGCCGGCGGAAAAGATCCAAGCAAACTCAACGATGCACTGGAACACGGTCGCAAGCTAATCAAAGAGCTAGCCAACGTACCCGCCTGATGGTCGCGAGCTGATCGAAGATCAATCGATATCGGTTGATCTCCGTCCAAGGTGCCTCCCCCGTCGATGGACCACGTGTGATAAGGTATAAGGCACGAGCTTTTTTTCTGAGTTTTCTCGACAAATAGGCGAAAGTTAACCAGATAGCTCTTCGTGAGTCTCTCGACCAGGAGGTTGCTCCTCAGTGCCTGTTAATCTTTTCAGAAACCTACTCTCCGGAGCTCTCGCGTCGCTCCTTTTCATTAGCACCACCATCCTTCCTGCCGACGCAGACGCACCACCGGTGCGCATCGGCGTGGTCACGGGTGGTGGCAGCGGAATTGAGCAAGAAATAGTCGATCGCATCAGCAGCAGGCTCGAGCAAAACTCCGGTGTGAAGATAAGCACAGTCAATCCGGATTGGTTCGTGGTCTGCAACATCAAAGAGTTCATGGATCAAATGAGTGGACAGATTCGCTACAACGGCAACGTTTTGATTAAAACGACCAGCGGACAGGTTCTCTCGACAGTCGCAGTTCAACAATACAAACAGGACTTCTCTCTTTCTCCGGGAGCACAGCTAAACAAAGCCCTCGTCGACAAGGCCGCTCGAGAGGCAGTCGCTGGAGCAGCCGACAGAGCCGTGCCAGCCATCGAAGAAGCCGTGACGGTAGAGATGGACACTCGCTCGAAGATCATCCAGGCTCAAATCGTCGCCGATCAGGAGCAGTACGATCAGGCTATCAACTCATTGAGACTCGTCTCTCCAGACTCCCCACACTTCAAGAATGTGAGGGATCTCATGTCCGAGTTCGCGATGGAGAAAGACGCTCTAGCCAAGCTCAATGAGGCACAAACACAGGCTAAGTCGGGCAAGTACTCCAGCGCTCTTGCCACACTGAAACAGATTCCTTCAAAATCGAAGTACAGGAAAAAAGCTGACGAGTTAACATCTTCTTATCGAGCGGCGTCGGGCCGTGGCTCGGGCAAGGTGGCTAAGAAACCAGCCAATAAGACCACCGGCAAAACCGCTACCAGCGGGGCTGCAGACCTGCATGCGCTCAATAAAGTGCTCGAGATCGAGAAGAAAGCAATCGAGAAAACCCAGGCAGAAGTGCGTTCGAAGCTAAAAACAAAGTAGAGATTTCACGAACTTTCCGCTGATTCGAGCCACAAACCCAGGCAAAATGACGCAGAACGCTCAACGTCATTTAACACAAATCAGGCTTTATTTTGCCAAGTGATCTACCATGTAGTTTCAGTACACTCTCGGCTCGTGGTTCTGCTGCCACTGGGGTGGGCTTCGAATTTAGACGCCGGGACGGGCAAATCCGAAGAAAGATTTAGCAAATCTAAGGAGTAGATGTTATGAAGTTCCGCAAAGCTGGAGCACTTTTGGCAGCATTAGTACTGCTATGCAACCTCATTTGTCCACAACTCGCCTTTGCTGATGCCAAACGAAAAGTCGCGGTTCTTCCGTTCGAATACGGCGCAGTGACCAGTGCCGTAGGTACGGTGGACGTGGGCAAAGGTATAACCAGCCTTCTCATAACCAGCCTGGTAAATGACGGCACCTATTCAGTTATCGAAAGACAGCTACTCGACCAGATTTTGAAGGAGCAGAACTTCTCCGTATCCGATCGAGCTGACCAAAACACAGCACTAAAAATCGGCAAACTGCTCAGCGTAGACGCTCTGGTAGTAGGAACGGTCACACACTTCGGCTTCGAGAACCAGTCAATGGATATCGGAGCAGCAGCCAGTGCAGCTACTAGATATATTCCTTATGTTGGTGGTTTCGGCTTTGGCGGCTTGAAAGTCAAAAAAGGCAAAGTAAAAGTAGCGATCGATGCTCGCGTGATTGATTGCAACACCGGTGAAATTCTTGCAGCCACGCATGGAGACGGACTCTCGCAAAGAAGCGGCGCAGACATCTGGGGCGGCGGCGGCGGCGGCTCTGGAAGCTTCGGTATGGGCTCTGATGGTTTCTCATCGACAATTGCCGGTGAAGCGACTATGCAGGCTGTAAACGCCATTGGTGCGCAGGTAATCGCGATGGCAGGCAAAATTCCTGACAACAAATCAGTAGCAGCCGCCAACGTCACCGGCAAAGTCGCTGACGTCACCGGCACCACCGTGATCATCAATGTTGGCAAAGTTAACGGACTTTCTGCTGGCAAACAACTTCAGGTCGAACGTGCCTACAAAACAATTCGCGATCCGGACAGCGGCAAGGTAATCAAAGAGCTGTTCCAAACAGTAGCAACTGTCGCTGTTTCTCAAGTAGACGACACTTCAGCTACATGCAGCGTCGTCAAAGGTGAGGGCGTGAAAGTGGGCGATGTGGTCAAAATGGTATCCACCGAAGTTACAGGAACCGTACTCGGTAATGATGGTGCTACCAGTGGTGCAGCGAACGGCAGCGGCAACCCTTCAACCGCCAGCAAATAACCGCTGACCTCACAGTTAGCTCAGAAGCTCTTCAATACCCCCATCGCCGTCCGCGGTGGGGGTATTTTCTTGCGAACGGAATTGGAAAGACTGCTCATCATGTTTTCTCAGCACTCGACATTTGCTAAACTGACGCTGTGAGAGACAAAATGAGGGGAGAGCGTTGACAGCGGAAAAGTCGATATCTCGTGATACCTGCAAGCCAGCCGATGAGAGCACTGTTTCTCCGTTGGACGGACCAGGCAGTGTTAGCGGCTCCTCATATCGAAAACATCTACTCTGTAAATGGCGATCACTCGCCATTTTTATTTTGGTATTGGGTTTGTTTTCCAATGCCGCCTATGCCAAGTCAACTCCGGATTGGGAAAAGATGCTGGAGAAGGGCAACCATGAGCTGGCAATTGGCAAGATCGACGAGGCGATTAAGATCTTCGAAAAGAAGGTCGACAGTCATCCGGAATCAGGTGCATGCCATACAGCACTCGGTCTCGCTCTGAAGAAGAAGGGCAAGTTCGCAGAGGCTAAGGCTCAGTTTAGAGAGGCGACAACGCGCGAGCCTGGTTACGGGCAAGGGTTTTACGAATTGGGCTCAGTGTGCGAGGGCGACAAGGAATGGAAGGAAGCCGAAATGGCTTTCCAGCGTTATTTGGAGCTAAAGCCCGACGACGGTAAGAGAAAAACCGTCGAAGACAGGATAAGATTTTGTCAGAGCAAACAGTAAAAATAAGGGGTTCAAAAGTGACGGACAAAAAGGAATACGCATTCTTCGAAGGTAAATTCGTCCCTATAGAGGAGGCGAAAATCAGTGTGAAAACCCACGCGCTGCAATACGGCACCGGGGTGTTCGAAGGCATTAGAGCCTACTGGAGCGAAAAAGACCAGGAGATGTACGTCTTCCGCATGCGTGAGCACTTCGAAAGACTTGCCGATAGCATGAAAATCCTTCGTCTAACTTGCAAGTATTCCGCGGATGAGCTCTGCAAACTGGCCGTCGAACTACTCAAGAAAAACGAGGCCAACTCCGACACTTACTTGAGACCATTCGTCTATGCATCCAGTCTCAAAATAGGTCCGGGCGTACATGACAGTCCAATGGATTTTTCGATGTACGCGGTCCCATTCGGCGCCTACTTTGGTTCCGATGACGGTCTCAAGGTAGCAGTCTCTAGTTGGAGACGATTGGAAGACAATGCCATTCCCGCCAGAGCCAAAGTTTCCGGTGCCTATGCCAACACCGCTCTAGCCAAAACCGATGCGGTTTTATCCGGTTTTCATGACGCCATTGTGCTCTCTGAAGACGGTCATGTCGCTGAAGGATCGGCGATGAACATCTTCCTGGTGAAGAACGGAAATCTGTACACGACCGAGTCCACGGACAATATTCTCGTGGGAATTACTCGCGGAAGTGTCATAGAGATTGCCAAAAACGAACTTCAACTGACTCCCTTCCAGCGAAAGATCGACCGCACCGAACTCTACATCGCCGATGAAATGTTCTTCTGCGGCACCGGTGCCGAAGTCACTCCAGTAGTGGAAGTCGACAAACGCACCATCGGCGATGGCAAAATCGGACCGATCACCAAGGCGATCAAAGACTTCTATTTCAACGTAACCCATGGTGAGGACAAAAAGTACCGCCACTGGCTCACACCAGTTTACGCCGGTGCCGAAAGCAAAATCAGCGCCCGCTGACAGGATTCAAATCACATCTCGCTGCCGCTGCCTGGATACTAAACAGTCAGGCAAATACATTTTGCATTCGCCTGACTGAAACTTGCGGTGCGGGTCTATGTGTCGCACAGCCACGAACCATTTTATTTATCTTCTCTTCTCTTCGCTCGTCGATGCAGTAGCAATGTGACTGCGCTTTACCGTCTGCCGAAGACTCTGAAGAACTTCCGGCATGGTCTTTTTCAACTGTGCATCGACGAACATCTTCGGCATCATGAATCCACCGTCAATATGTTTCGCATAAGTCACGAGAGTTCTTCTGCCTTCGTCGACAGGCTTCAGCTCCCAATATCCCTCATTGACCTTGAATGCGCCACTGTCTCGCTGCCACTCTATGCGGTGCTTGGGTTTGATTTCATGAATGTTCAGAACATAATCGAACTTCCATATACCGCCTAGCGACGCTACCGAGAACCAGATCTTTTTCTTTTCGTTGTTGTTAGCGAGAATTTTTAGCGCCTTCAAGTGTGGTGTCACACTGGTGGCATGATCGTAATCGGTGAGAACAGACCAAACATGGTCAGGCGTACCGTCTACCACAACACGCGAGATATGATAATTTTGCCCATTCATGTTTTCACAAATATGCGATACATCACCGCGTTCAAGCGAGCTCATCATTGCTATAGGAACTTTTGCGGGCTGTATCGGGCTGGCGAAACTATCAGGACACGAGGCGAAAGCGCATGCAAACGCTAGCGCCAAAGGGAGAGCGCGGGAAGATGCCATCATGTAGAGAACTCCAGAGAAGAATGTTGTTGTTGCAAGCCAGATTTGAGCGCAGTGATCTGAACCGCGCTATTAAGCAAATTGTTAAACCGCCAACAGCCTCTAGTCCCAATATAGGGAAGGAAAAGGAAGGAAAAGGATTTTGCTCCGGCAATCCGCTCGTTTGCTATGAGAGTGTCGACGCGGTAAGTTTTGGACTTGTTCCCGACGTCCAACAACTTTTTCTCGCTTTGTCATACACCGGAATCTCTGTGAGTTTAGAGGAAAAACTCTGTAATATTTTGTTTGAGCCTTGCGTCTTTGAGGCAGCAGTAAGGCAGAGAGCGGGCGGAGCACCGAATATCTTCTCTGTAACTTATCTAGGAACCAACTGAGCCACACTCCACAACCAGGAACAGCAGGACCGGTTCGAAATGTTCTCAGTGGATAGAAATCAGATAAACTGAGTGACAGATCCATATTGAGGAGCTTTAGTAGATCATGCGAACAGGTTTCCAGAGAGCCAAGTTTTGTTCGGTCTGGACAAGCCTTCTTGCCAGGGGCATATCTCTACTGACTGGGGTTTGCTTGAGTCTTTCGGCAACTCCGGCGTTTGCGTATGATCTACTTACTGGCGATGCAGCGTCTGACCGGCTAGTAACAGGCAGCTTTTCAGTTCCTGGCTGGTATAGCCCCACAGCTTCGAAGACAGGCGCTTACACACCGCCGCAGGTGATCTATCCGCAAAACTCGACTTTCTCATCTAGTACCACTGGAACATTACCTGGCACTCTCTACTCCACTCCATATTCTGGCTGGGGTGGCTGGGGCTATTCTAATCCGGCAACTTACGGTGTGGTTGGTGCAATTCCATCCATCGGCGGCTGGGGCTTCTCCAACCCCGCGACCTATGGAATAGCAGGAGCTATTCCGTCCCTCGGAGGTTGGGGCGGTTACGGCGGCTGGGGTTTCTCGAACCCAGTGACCTATGGCGTGGCAGGAGCAATTCCATCCCTGGGCGGCTGGGGAGGTTGGGGTGGCCGCGGTTGGGGAGGTTTGGGTGGTTTGGGTAGTCTGGGAGGTTGGGGCGGTCTGGGTGGTCTCGGTGGCGGAATACCCTACATCGGCTCCATTGGCTCAATCGGCTCTTTTTCCCGGGGATACGGTTCCTGGGGCGGTTGGGGTGGCGGCTGGGGCAATTGGTACAACCCGGCAGGGTCCGCACTGTTCATGGGTGCATTCGGCAACTCGATTGGCAACAACAATCGGGGCAGAATCACGGAACAAGAATCGGTCATTCAGTTAGGTCCAAGCAAAGCCTCCGGCAACTACTATGAGCCAGCGACGAAAGATCCAAGCGCTTCGGGCAACTACTATGCATCAGATCCACCGCCCGCCAACATTCCAATCAAACCGATCACCAACGCACCGAGCTACTGGAGCGACGACAAGAATCCATTCGGCAACGACCTCAACAAGACTCCCTGGTAGGACTCTGTCCACCGGCTGCTCCGATACTTGGTTGTCGCCCCCCTGATGGACATTGGCGGTGCCGTTGAAGCTTCCTGCTTGCACTCAAAAGCCTCGCTTAAGCTTTCAGTTGGAAGAGCTCTCTTGCGTTAGCGGTGGCATTTTCTGCCACCTCATCCAGTGAACAGCCTCTCAGAGTGGCAAGTTTATCTGCTGTCCACCATACGAACGAGGGTTCGTTGCGTTTGCCACGCATCTTCTGTGGTGCCAAGAATGGACAATCAGTTTCAACAAGAATTCGATTTGATGCCACCATGGGTACTGTCGCCTGAATGTCTTTGGCGTTGGGAAAAGTCACGATGCCAGAATAGGAGACATACAAATCCAGCTTACGAATATCATCCATGAGGCTCGGATTGCCTGTGAAACAGTGAAGCACACCACGCACTTCGCCCTGCCCTTCACTGGCAATCGCATCGATCGCCTCTTCCCAGGCGTCTCTGCAATGTACTATTAGAGCTTTATTGTAGGTCCTGGCAAGGCGAATCTGTTCGCGAAACACCCGCATCTGCGATTCATGGTCGCTATTGTTGTAATAAAAGTCGAGCCCACACTCGCCTACCGCCACAAATTTCGGCTCTTTGAGTGCTTCACCGACGATGTCTGACGAATCCGCTGTCCAATGTTTGGCCTCGTGTGGGTGCTGTCCGGCAGCCACATAGATCCACTCGTGCTTCCGGGATAGCTCTCGCAGCTCCGGAATATCGTCAACTACCACGGAAGGATTTATGAGCGTCGTCACGCCCAAATCGTGAGCCCTATCGATAACTTCGTCCTGATCGTCCTTAAAATATTCCTTCACCACGTGAGCATGGCTGTCGATTATTCCGTTGGACGCTGTGGGAGGTGTTTTTTCCATGCTATTTACGGGTTTTCAGTAGTTTGAGTGTGGTAAAAATGCGAATTTACTTTTTCGGAAAATTGAGTACAGTAAGATAATACAGATCTCATGACATCAATTTACCAAGGATTCCCATTTTATCTGACCTTTTGTTTGCGCAACGGCTTAGTAAACGGATTAGTAAACCCATGAATCAACTCTTCCTCTCCCTGAGAAAACCGGTCTTGATTGGCTGCTCTTTGATGTTGGCTACAGGTTCCGTACCGCTTTCAGCAACAGCGCAGCAATCAGGCAAGCTGCTGGAAGGAACAGTCAACAAGGAAGACTACATCAAGAATTCTACTGGTCCGAGCCTGAGTCGAGACGACATTCAGAACAAAGGCGACCCCTTCGGAGACGAGAAAGAAGCAGAGATATTTGAACCATCGGACGAGATGCTCAAGCAACAATCGGGCACTGAAGCGCCCCCACCGAAGTTCGATCTGAAAGCCATGACGGACGGGGCGTTCGGCGGCAAAGGTATGCCAGGCATGGAGCAACAGATTCCAACGCAGCAGCCGGAGGTGCAGGCAGCCAATCAATTGATGATGCAGCCGCCGCAACAAGTCAATCCCAATGATCCTGACGCACATTCGCCGCAATTGCAGTTAGCGTGGGATCAATGGCACAGAGCAGTGGCCGAAGAGATATTCAAAAGGTTCGATGGTCTGGCGCAGCGGGCTTTCGCTCAGAGTCGCCCCCTGGCCTGTAGAGTCGCCTACACAGTGACCAATGCTGGAACTATCACCAATGTTCGGATGATCCAGAAGAGTCCCAACTTGGTTTTCAACACCATGCTTCTCATGGTATTGAAATCTATGAATGGCAACGCGATTCTGTCGTTCCCCCAGGGATCTCGCAGACAGTTTGTGGAAAAGACAGGCACCTTCTCACGCAACTTTGGTGTTCAAGGCTTCAAATACACTACTGGGGACAGAGAAACGGTCAAACAACAGCAACAACTACAACAACAGCAGGGCGGCAGGTAATCTCCGAATCCACCATTAATGGAATCTGCTTTGAAAGTGAACAGAACGTTCTGTTGCGTCAGGAAGAATCCTCACCATCCGAACGTCGGCTGTTGATAGAATGTCTCGTGGGACCAGAGCCTCACGGAAAACATGACAGACAAGACAACATCATCTCTGATAGACAAACTCATCGCTGTGGTTGGAGCGGAAAATGTGTTGTTCGAGCCAGAAGATCTACTGGTATACGAATGCGACGCTGAAACACTAGATGCCGCTATTCCTGACGTAGTGGTTCTGCCAGGATCGACCGGAGAGGTGGCTGAAGTGATGCGAATCGCCTCAGCCAATCGTGTGCCTGTGTCTCCCAGGGGAGCCGGTACCGGATTGTCTGGCGGCTCAACAACCATCGCCGGCGGCATTAGCCTCGTCCTCACCAGAATGACCCGGGTTTTAAAAATCGACGCATTCGACCGCATTGCCGTATGCCAAACAGGCGCGACCAACCTCTCCATTTCCAGGGCTGCCCACGACTTCGGGCTCTACTTCGCGCCCGATCCATCCAGTCAGAGTGCCTCTACAATTGGTGGCAACATCGCGGAGAATGCAGGCGGACCACATTGCTTGAAATACGGCATGACAGTCAGCCATGTGCTTGGAGCTACAGTAGTCCTGTACGATGGACAGATTATTGAGCTCGGTGGGAAAACCAGAGACCATCTGAGTTTAGACCTTCTCGGAGTGATTATCGGATCTGAAGGAACTCTGGGAATAGTCACTGAGGCGATACTACGGTTGATACCATTGTCTCAGGCATTGGAGACAATCATGGCGTATTTTCCAACGGTAGGCGACTGCGGCCAGGCCGTCTCGGACATCATCGCTCATGGTGTCATTCCCGCCGCGATGGAAATGATCGACAACCTCACTCTCAACGCAGTCGAGGATTACCTGGCGATGGGCTTAAATCGCCAGGCGGGCGCCCTGCTGATTGTCGAACTTGATGGTCCGAGGGCGGGCATAGAAGTTCACACCGAAATAGTCGAGGAATGCCTGATTGCAAACAAGATGATCTCGTTTTCTCGAGCCGCCGATGCACAAGAGAGAGCACGTATATGGAAGGCCCGAAAGCATTCCTTTGGTGCTCTGGGCAGAATCACGCCGAACGGTTATGTCCTTGATGGTGTCATCCCCCGTTCCAAGCTAGCGGAATCAATCGAGCAGATTGCCCTGATTGGTGAAAAGCATTCCCTGCGCATTGCTAACGTCTACCATGCCGGAGACGGCAATCTGCATCCGTGCCTGCTTTATGATCGCGACGATCTGGACCAGATTCGCCGTGTGGTGGCTGCCGGTAGAGAGATTCTCGAGCTTTGCGTGGAGCTGGGTGGAACTTTATCAGGAGAGCATGGAATCGGAGTAGAAAAACTCTTAGAAATGCCGCTGGTTTTCAACGAAGCAGACATGGAAGCTATGGGCTGGGTGAAACTTGCATTCGATCCGGATTGGATGATGAATCCGCACAAAGTGTTGCCGACGCCGAAGAGCTGTGGTGAATCCGGACGATCGCTGTTGCGACACCAACTGATGGCGTCATGCTGAAACCACGATGCTGATCGGTTGGAAAGATCTACGGCAAGGCTCAACGGCAGAAAAAAGAAGAGACAGAGCCATGTGTCGAACTCACACACGAACGTTCGTGGGCTCAAGCCAGCGGGCTTATTCTCGACACTCTCGATGAGCGTGGGAATATGCATCGGCACAATACAGCCTACGGCTATGATACTAAATATAGTATCGCCCGAACTTTGCTGTGAAAACTCAATCCTTCGCCTGCGAACCGACTTCCTGATACTGCGCCCAGGCCACGCCGACGACAAGAACTGCCATAAAGCTCAAAAGCCTTATAGGTAGCCCCTCGGCTATCATCCATTCTGCAGGAATAGATCCTGATACCATCCAGGCAGCAACAAACGAGCAAACGAAGCCACTCAAGTAGCACCAGGAGAGATCGAATGGCCGAGCGATCTTTTCCAAGAGGCTTTTCTGGCCTGCAAGTATCTCGAGAACCGAAGAAGAGCTGGCAACCGCGATAAACATGAGTACGCATGCCATAACGAGATATTGTTGCTGAATGGGAGCGATATCCAGTCCGAACAGAACAGCTGATGCTCTGCCGAATACAAAAAGTACAGCCAGCCAGAATATTGTCATCTCAATTCTTTTATAGAGAGGCATACCAGCAATTTGGATATTCAATAATCGCTTCAACATTCAGTGATGTACTCCCAATTCCGCAACAATTGAGGCGTTTGCCAGATTGCCATTCTAGAATTTCCACCCTTATTGTCAAGAACCTGAGGGATGATCCTACGTAGACGCGACAGCAGAATTTTTGTAAAGACACTCCAATCCCGGTCCGGGCTCTTATCTCGAGGATTACATCTTGCTCACAAAACTGTTTGCTCATGTTCGTTAGTCGCGAGAACAAGCTTGTCGTGGTGCAAACGCATGTCTACTCATACCAAAATGGACATATCCTTGAATAACTCGGAACTGCATTCAAGCGCTTGAACTGCGCTACACGAAAGATTTAGTCGAGGTTGTCGAGCTTTGTCGTCGCTGTTTTGGACTTGGATTTCCGCGGCCAGACCTGCTTCTGCGCCGGTCGACGCAAGCGTTCGTACATTAATTTCCTGCGCATTTGGAACAGGACGGGGTATGATCGGAAATGTGAGACATTACTTACTACATTGAACTGAGTTTGCTTGACTGAATCGAATCTATTTGTTTTCCCACGTCGGAGGAAATCGTCTATTGCACGGCAAACTTGATCTTGCGAATGCGAAAGGACTGAAGAAGTCGGAAGTACGTCAGCTTACTCGCATTCTTCAACAGCGAATCCCGAAAGATAAGATTCTCACATTGGACTTAGCTGATTCTGTCGCTGAAATTTCGTACACAACCGGATATCCAGTCTCCGTCGTGGTCAACAGAAGAGGACAGATAGTCAATGTCACGGTGGGTGATCCAAAGCATGTCAATGTTCCTGAGCTGAAAGGCGTCCGCGTCGGTCCCGGTCGCTTGTGCGGTCAT
>CAYTDR010000006.1:11476-22100 GCA_964436185.1 uncultured Candidatus Obscuribacterales bacterium
GCCAAAGATTGTCCAATTTTGCCCCGAGGCGGAGCATTTCGGCGCGCTATCGATGCGGTCTGGCGAAAAATCGACTCGATTTACTCGCTCAAATTGATGTAGATCCCTCTGGTAGCTTCAGTCGCGCCCACGGAGAACAGGCGAAGATGGCAGATGTGGTTCACATCGCTCACTTGCTTCCTGGACGAGATAGCGACGGACAGCTCTGGAAGATTCTTCCCCCGCAGACAGCTCGCCGCGCCCAAGATGATGATTTCGAAGAGTTGATCAGTTCGCTCGAGCAAGAATTCAAAGCACATGCGCCTGGTCTGCAAGTAGCCGAAGGAGAAGAACGAGCGATACTGATCGCTTTGATTTCCGAAGGTACGGATGCCTGGCAAGTAGAAGATGATCTAGATGAATTAGCTCAACTTGCTCGCACCGCCGGTGCTACCATCTGCGGACGCATCACACAATCTAGAAGCAATCCACACCCGAAACATTTTCTTGGCGCAGGAAAAGTTCAGGAGATAGCTCTGGCAGCGCAAGAGTTCGGAGCCAACTTGATCGTTGTTGATGAGGAGCTTTCTCCGACTCAGCAACGCGCTCTCGAAGCGATGGTCGGCGTGAAAGTTATCGACAGAACGGAACTGATTCTCGATATCTTCGCACAACGTGCGCGCACTAAAGAAGGTAAGCTGCAGGTCGAGCTTGCTCAACTGAAGTACCTTTATCCAAGACTGGTCGGAAAGGGCCAGTTATTAAGCAGACTGGGCGGCGGAATCGGCACGAGAGGTCCTGGTGAAACCAAGCTGGAGATCGATCGACGAAGAATTCGCCAACGAATTACATCACTCGAAGAAGAGACTGAAAGAATTCGCAGTTATCGAGACACGCAACGCAGACAAAGAGTGTCGCACAACGTTCCAGTCATCGCGCTTGCTGGCTACACCAACTCTGGAAAATCCACGCTGCTCAACGCTTTGACTAGATCGGACGTCTTTGTCGAGGACAAACTCTTCGCCACGCTCGATCCAACAACCCGGCGCACACGCCTACCTGACGGGAATACCGTACTCATATCCGACACCGTCGGTTTCATCAAGAAACTGCCGACCTCGCTGATTGCCTCATTCCGAGCCACTCTCGAAGAGGTTTCTCTGGCAGATGTGTTGCTGCACGTTGTGGATGCCAGTCATCCTAATGTTTTGGAGCAGATCGTGAGCGTCTTTGATGTTCTGAGTGAGTTGGGCGCAGTAGACAAACCGATTATCACAGTGCTCAATAAAGCAGATAAGGTACGACCGGAAGATCTCCAATGGCTCGTGCCTCAGGTTCCCAATCCCGTTGTTACGTCAGCCTCGCAACGCCAGGGGTTAGACGTTCTATTGGGAGCGGTGCAGGCAATCATGGAAGAGATTCGGCCAGATACACGCTCTAGCGCCTAGTTGTGCTTCACAGTCTGCAAGCGGCCAAAGACCGTGGCTCCTCCGCAGTCGCCGCTTGTAAGAAGCCGAACGAGATGCAATCCCCGCCCATAGGACGAGGATTAGCGGATCACAATATTGAATAAAAACTACTACTGTTTGAATTGTTTATTCAGATGATTGGTCACAGATTTCTGGATTGCTCTGAATATCGGGTCTGGATTGACTCGTCCAATTGGTTCTCTTGCAGTAAAACCGGCTTCCATTCGACGCTCGGAATCAAACGTCAACGTGCTGTTATTGTCGGAGTTGATAATCTGTAAGTATTGCCGACTAGGCGTCGAAAACGCGTTGAATGAGATACCAGAGTCCTGGGTCAGTTCGCGGAGAGCCGCAGCAACTTTTTCCATAGACTGAGGGCTGTTACCCCGACTGGTGAGCGAATCGTGAATAGGTTTCGCTAGCTGAACAGGAGCTCCGGTGCGTAGCCCATAGAGAATGTCGGAGACCGTTCGTTTTTGCTCAGGAGTGAGTTTTGTATCCAGACCTTCAATCGCCTTTCCGTTCTGACTGCGAATTTCGGATAGCCAGTCTTGGCGAGCGTATGATCTGGCCATTACATCACGACTAGAGGATGTCGACTCTGCAATCGAATCAACTTCCTCCGAAACAGATCGATCAGGTCGCGTCGACACAGGTGCCTCATCGACTGAAAATGTTACTCGACTCTCAGTCCAGATGCCAGCACCACTACTAAATTGTAAGCGTTGAGTGCCTTCGTCTTGATAAGTATCGACCTTTAGATTTGCGCCGCTGAAGAGGACTCCCAGAGCCTTGCCCACTCCTTTCAAATCAGCTTCCTTTCCTGCGAAAGTCTTGACCATCTTATCGAGACTCTCATGATCTCCGGTGATAATCGCCCTGCTCATTCCCTTCAATATGGCTCTGTCCGCTTCAGGGAACACTTCATCGATCCTGTCAAATACCATTGATTCAGTCGCCTGGCGCCGCACAGCTTCCTGCGGTGTTATATTGCGCTCCGTATTTGGTATCGGATGCATCTCTACTTTGAAGGGATCATTCAGTTCTGACCTGGATAGATAGCCGTCTTTATTGTTGTCCATCACCTCGAAATTCGGAAGCATCAATGTTGCGGCCAGAGGATCTGATTTCCTGTAAAAATCGAACTGCAGATCTAATTCACTACGTTTCAGATACCCATCCTTGTCTACGTCGAGATTATTAAAATTTTCCGAGCCAAAATGAGACAAACGCAACGAAAGATCGGGTTGTGCTTTGTTTCTATCCGATCCAGTAAATGTATTGGTTTCTAGATAACGCGAAAAACGTTCCTGCTGGATCTCACTTTCCATTGCGTGCAGTGATTGAACCTGAGGCAGCTCTGTCGGTGAACCTAAAACAACTGCTGGCTCTGGATTGCTAACTGGTTGATCATTCTGAAATCGATTGTCACCCATTATTTATGGTCCTCTCGGAGATTCATTGAGCAAGAGGAGACCCAGGAATATTGCCCATTCCTGAACTTGCTACTCTGACTTGGGGGGTCGCCTACCGACCATGCTATTGAAAGATTGTGAGATTGGCATGATATCTAAACTGTCGACGCAGCTTATTCGCTTCCATGTATCGCACGCCCTCTTGTGTTCTGGAGCAGAACGTGAGAGTCTTCGACGTTCTGAGCGACCTGACATCAGTGAGCAAACCAATCTACTCTCAATAAAGTAGATAAGGTCAGGACGGGCTATCTGCAATCGCTCGTGGGCAGGTCCCAGTTCTGCTATCGAGTGAAACGTGCAAGGACGCGTTCGATTGGAAAGCGGTGGAAACAGTCATGAAAGAGTTTCGCCCTGACACCGCTCAGTGCATAAGCACCATCATTTATACGATACCAACGAGAGAGAACTCAACGACCCATAGATTAGCCCGGCAACAACAAAAAGTCCGACTAATGCCGGGGCGATCAGCCGTTGTCGTCCGCTGTTTCTCAACGTGAATACGACCACGCACGCTGTCAGCGGCACTAAAAGTGCCAGGAGCGATTGATGCACCCTCATCAGATCATGTGCCAGTGTACACCTGGGCCGAGCATAGACAAAAAACTGACAACGTCTACGAACTATCTTGCCTGAATTGTCGAATTCAACAATCTGGAATGGTGCCTTCCTCACTGAGCAATGATTTCTGTGCAGCTCTCCACGCAATGGCGATGGATGGACATGAAATTTACAGGGCGAACACGAAGGCGCCCTGACAAAGCTCTGCGCAATTGCTGGCTGAGTAGCAAAAATACTGAGCACTACGAAAAGGAGGACCCGGCAAAAGACAAACCTTCTCTGCCTGGTAAAAGAACGGAGTGTGATTTGGATCATGGGTCTGTTTCCCACAGCGGAGTACCTCAAGCATACATCAGCCAGCGAGCGAACTGCTACTCCGCAAGGACGATTTTTCAAAATGCCGCTCTACTCAGTGAGAATTGGAGGAAATTCCGCCTCGCTCGAAAGCGCCAAAACGTTGGGAGTCAAGTATAGAAGCCGCCTTGAAACTCGACTCGCCTTCTCCGGTCGCTAACATTAGACGCGGATGACAATGTGGAATGTGGATGTTAGGATAGCTGAATCGGATGTTTGACGAGCATGTTCTCACCCTTGAGGTATTCACCACCTTGAGGCATTTACCAGACAAGTGAAGTCAGAATGACACTCGAAGTTTATCTCGGATACTCGAAATCACTGGATTTCGCTTGTGAGGGAAGCTGACAATGAAGACTCTGAAAATTGCCAGGTTATTGGTTGTTCCTTTTATGGTTATGACGATGACATCATGCGCAGGTGGTGACGGTGATTTCGAGAGGATGAATTGCGACGGATTATCGACAACATTCGAAATGCCGAAACCGATCAAAATGCAGGTGGATGAGAAAGAAGGAGCTCTTCTCTATGTATCTCAGAAGGGCAAACAGTCTTTCCGAGTAATCATTCAAAAGCGCAACTTCAAAGAAGATCAAGCAAAAGGCATCACTGATGAACAGGTCTTGCAAAATTTTGCCACGCGCATTTTGCAAGGGTGCCAACAACAGTTCAAACAGATGAAATTCGATGTCCAGTTCAGATGCGATGGTCCATTCCCTGTGGAAAACGGCAAGGGCGTTCAGTTTCAAACCATGGTAGGAAAAGCTTACGTAGTGGAAAGATTCTATGTGAATCAGATGGGGATTTACTGTGTAGAGGCCACCACACAGGATCTACAAAGCCCAGACACCAACAGATTCCTCAGTTCATTCAAACCATAGTCCAAAACGAATAAATTCGTTAGCAACGCCAACTCCCTCTTAACGGAGGGTCAGTTCATGACTCGCCTCCGCACAAGCCACGAGAACGCTTGAGTCCAGCACAGCGAGCCATTCTAACTCGATGAAAGAATAGTTTCGAGTAACTGTACAGCGATACTATCGGTGGTGCCGTGCGTTAGAACCAGAAGCAAGCTGCCAGAGAAGTCACTGATTATGGAATGCCCCGTGGTTGTCTTCAGCAGGGTGTGATTGAGCTCCCTCTGCAAGTATCTCATGACATGCTCCGTGCACATATATGTAGAAAGAGTCATTGCAGCAAGCGAATCCAGATCGATGTTCTCAGGAAGACTACTGTCGATGATGATTCCCTCGTACTCGAGCAACAGCCAACCTATCACCATCTCATGCTCGGTTAGGAATTTCAATTTGGACGTCAATAGTTCGGAAGCCATGAGGCTGAACACACGCGCGCCTAACCGTGAGATCTCCCCGCCAGTGAGAAGCTTCAATCTTTCAATTTCAGTTTCCTCCAACACAAACTTGCTGAGATTGACTATCGCACCAGGGGTGAAGTCATAGTCATCCTGCGATATCAACCGTGACGGCTGTAGCATGTCCTCCGGAATCTGCGCTGCTGTTTCGATTTGATGAAACTGATTCGGCGTGGATGGATTCAAGCTGTCAGCTTCTGTATATGTGGACTGCCTGAATATTTCAGAAAGCTCTTGAACATACATTTCAGCTTCCGCATTGTTTGCCCATGAGAGGAAGTGCATGGTTAGTTGACAGATTCGGCGTGACTGTCGGAAATGCTTCTTGGCAGTCAGCTCCCTGGCCAAGCCGATCAAGTCCATTGCCAATTGAGGATTCCATGTGGAACCGTTCTCACCTATTGCCAACAGACAATGGTGCTCCAACAACTCTTCGACGTTGGATAGTTCGATCGCTTTTTGACGTGCAGCTGCTATTCGTCCTTGCCAGGTCATGGAACCCGCATCTCCTACAAAATTGAACTTAACATGATACCAGAAGAGCGTTTAACAGTTCGTCTACTCAATCAGGTTCGTGAGAACAACGGCCAGCTCTCGATTGAGACTTTTCATTGTCTGGAACCTCCGATCGGGATCCTTTGCCAGGCACTTCATCACTATCTTTTCGAGTAGCTGCGGACAGTTGCTATCAGGATCAGCCGCACGAAACGATAGTGGTTTGGCTGAAACCTGCATCTTCATTGTGGCGAACAAGCTGTCTCCCCAAAAAGGACAATTCCCCGTGAGACACTCGTACATCACAATACCCAATGAATAAATGTCGGTCCGCACATCATTGACGGTGCCCAAGCATTGCTCCGGACTCATGTACAGGGGACTGCCAAAGACCTCTCCGGTTTCAGTCAGTTCGCGCGATTCCAGATTGGTTTCCTTAAGAAACTTGGCGATTCCGAAGTCGACAATTTTCACAAAGTGTGACGTCTCGCCATCACGACTGAGAATAATGTTTCCGGGTTTGAGATCTCGATGGAGAACACCCTGATTGTGCGCGTGCGCAAGAGCATCGCAGATCTGCATGAATACCGATACCCAGGTCGACAATCCGATCGAGCGCCGTGCCTTGATCAGCTCGTTGAGCTTCACACCTTCGATGTAATACATGACGATGTATGGACGACCGTCTTCCATAAGAGACCAGTCGAAGACAGTGGCCAGATTCGGATGAGTCAGTTGGCTTGCCGCCTGCGCCTCGCGCTGAAACCGTCTCCGGTTCTTTTGATCGTGTGCGAGATAGGGATGCAGAACCTTTATGGCAAAGTCTCTCTGCAACACCAGGTGTCGCACTCGATAGACCACCCCCATTCCGCCATGGCCGATAACCGATAAGACCTCATATCTTCCATCGATGATTTGTCCCAGCATCTTGTCAGGAACCGGCACATCATATGTGGTATCACCATCGAATCCATCAGGTCCACTTTCCTCAGGAGACTGAGGTTGTTCGTCAAAGTCGGAATCGCTGGAGCTAGCGTCTGAATCGCGATCTAATAGTCCGGATTGAATCTTCTTATGAAGCTCTCGCAAATTTCCGGTAGTAACTGGGGCAAGGTGAGAATCATTGAAGGGTCTTTGCAATCGAGAAACCAGTACATCCGTATCGATATCCAGTGCGTGCAGAACTTTTTGACCGGTGCACCGTGGTATGCGAATCATTGCATTCATCAAATCCTCTGCATCCACTTGATCGCGGTTGCCCAGGTCTCGATGGTCGCAGGCCATTTTCAACAATGCCTTGGCCCGAGGTGTGAAGTTGAGATCCGGATAGACTGAGTCGTCGCCCCTTCCCATAATGCGAAAGACTTCGCCTTCAGCCTTTTTGAGGGTTATACCCATCGACTTCAGAATCCGCGAGGGACGACAGGTGTCATTACTGAGAATACCAAGAAGCAAATGCTCAGTTCCAATTACCGCGTGGCCGCTCTCAATCGTAGCTTGCTGAGCCAGCTGGAGCACTTTTATAGCTTCATCGGTGAAGTTGCTAAACAATCAATCCTCCCTGATGAAACCATTGTAGAGCTCGACCTACCTCACAGCCCAAGAGGATAGACTTTTCTTCATTTGTTCGATTTAGCGGTTTTATCAAGCCCTGATGAAACCGCGCGAGCCCCACTTGTGGTGACACAACTTTAGTCAGCGAGAACATCGACACGTAAAAGAGTAACATCATCATTTCGCATAGTTGGCACGCCTTCTTCCGTCAATTCGCTTCGGGCTTTGGAGACCAGCTCGTCTAATTGTCCTTGCAGCTCTATTTTCAGCAGCATCTCCAGTGCATCGCCATTTGAGCTGTTGCGCCTGAGCGCCCAGCAGGCAATCGCATCCGACAGTAGAAGAAACGTATCACCGCTGCGAAAACTGCCGGTCGTGGAGATGATCATACTTTCCTGATCTTCGTTCTCGCGAGATCTGCTCGACAAAAGGGAGGGCGAATTATTGAAACTTTCAGCATCATTAAGAGGGAATGACTCGAGTAGTGAGCGATTGCGTGTGTGAAGAACACAACTGTCGCCTACCGCGTTCGATTCCCAAACACCACTGTTAGAACCAGTATCTAACGCGCTGAGTTTCAATCCTACAAGCGCAGCATAAGATCCTGACTCCGCTTTTTCCTTTGCGTACCAAGGCAGCTCGAGATTTTCTATCTCTTGTTGCCACTGAGCCTCAAGCTCTTTCAGTCCGATCTCGTCAGCGTATCCTTTCACCAACAATCTCGCCCAGATGTCGGCGAAAGAAGCTTCAGTGGCACCATCAGCTACGGCGCAACGAAACTCACCAGTCTCCAGATCCAGCGCATCCAGTGGCCAAGCCGCATCTTCGTACTCTTTCTCGGTGTTGCCCTTCTTGGGCATCCAGAATGTTTTCGTTCGAATGTGCATCAGAAACGACCTTACTCAAGTGATCTCAACGCATATTGCTGGGACGAGTCCCGATGTCGAGGAATCGAATCACGGTCACGAGATCAGCATTGAAAACAAATCCCCGCGTATTGTAGGAAACATCTATACCTTCGTGACTGACCATCTTCCGCATGTAATCGGGAAGAGGACTCGACATGCTGAAAAGCAGCTTGGCGTGTTTATCTGGGAGAACCGCCTCATTGTCCGGAAACTCTACTGGCTGATGATTAGAGGATGAAATGTGCAGATTGAACAGGAGCACATCACCATCAGTACTGGAAAGCGTCATTAAATCATATGCCGCTTGAAACGGATCTCCGTCAGTCGACTCTCCGTCAGATATGTTGATGACGATTGGCGGGAAACAATGCGGATGCTCCGCCAGCCATTTAACCACTATCGATGTTGCTTTCTGCATGGCAGCATTCATCGGCGTTCCGCCATAGGCGAGTGGCTCGAACCACACTGGAAACTTTATGGTTTGCTCCACCATGTTTCCACTACCGTCCTCTACCTTCTTCCGGCGTTCCTCCAACCTCGTAGGATGATTGCCGATCTCACTGACGGGAATTATCTGCTTTCCCACAATCGGACCAGAGAACGCCGGTCCAACGCCTTTCCCACCATATCCGATGACAGAAACATAGTAGTAATCTCTAATTCCTTCCGACTTTGTGCATTTTATAACGAGGTTCTGCAGCAGTCTGTTGATTGAATCAGCGACTCCCATCGCCTTTGTTTTGGATCCTGTAAGTGAACCAAACGGATCTTGCATCGAGCCCGACTGATCTATAAGGAAAACAAAACAAGATGGGTTTGCCCGACTTATTTCTGCTAAGTATGCCATAAATGGATCTGTTGACAGCCTATTGTTAGAATACGCCAGTTTGTACCAGAGTAATGATACTAGAGGTATAAAGATTAAAGGTGCAGTTCAGGAGGAATCGGAATGACGTGGCAGGAAAGTCTCAAGCAAGGTGAAGAACTCTACCAGTCCGGTAGTTTTCAACCATCCAAAGATTCGCTCAAACAGGCGATTAGCGAGCTTGACGCACAACCCGAAAACAAAGCAGAACTGAGCGATGCCTGCCTCACACTGGGAAAAGTTTGTCTATGGCTCGATCAACTTGACGAGGCGAACGAAAGCCTCGATCGTGCAAGAGCGCTGCGTAGCGATTTGCATGGAGAGGAGAGTGTGCCTGTAGCAGAGGTTGACTACTGGAAAGCAGACGTTTTGATCTCTCAAGAACAAAGCGACGATGCGGAACGAACAGTTGCACAAGCACTGAAAGTGATGACTGATAAACTTGGTCCTTTCAATGCACAGGTTGCTCACGGTTTGGATCTCGAAGGTTTAGTCAAAACCAGCAAACGAAAGTTCGCTGAGGCAGACAGTTCGTTGACCAAGGCACTTGGAATTCGGCGTGCTGTGCTTGGCGAAACGCACAGAGATGTGGGTCTATCCCTCAACAATCTCTCCGTATGCCACTCAGTGTCTGGTAACCAGGCGCTAGCGACACCGCTTATCAGGAAAGCATTAGAACTGCGAGAAGCGAAGCTCGGTGAGAATCATCCGGAAGTGGGCGAATCTCTCTACAATCTCGCTACTCAGCACATCAAACTCGGTCAGACTGATAAGGCTCTCCCTCATGCAAAAAGAGCACTCGAAATATTCAAAGCATCCCTACCGGAAAATCACAGGCTGATTATCTGGACGCAAGATCGCATGGCCACCATTTCGCTCGCGCAAGGCAAAGTCGATGAGGCGGAACTTCTGCACAAAGCTTCTCTGGCAGCAGCAGAAAAGAAATGGGGCAAGGAGCACCCTCAAGTAGTCAGCAGTCTAGTTGGAATAGGCACTGCCTTCCTGAGCAAAAACGACTTCCGCGGAGCGGAGCCATATCTGAAACGCTCGCTTGAAGTAATGGAACGCTCGCCAGAATTGGATGCGACATTCGAATACGCGCTTCTCCAGCAACTGTCGATGTGTTACATGTTCCAGTTGAAACCTGGTGAAGTCCTCCGACTGATTCCAGCATCCTTCAGAGCCAAGTACACATCCGACTTCTCTCGCACCGTAGATATGCTCAAACACTCAGTCGACTTCGTTGGCAAACGAATCAAGGACATGAAAAAAGAAGAGCTCTAACTGCGAACTCCTAGAATCTTATTCGTCGGATTCCGTTGCTTACTGAGCGGGAGATACCTACGCTTACGCCGCGTTCTACTCCTCGATTGAGACCGCGACCGACTGATCTAGCCATTGGAGTCACTATAGGGATCTGCTTAGGGGCGCTTCTTCTCACCATCTGTTGTTGTCCGCCGCCCATTGGATATCCGCCTGGTGCTCCAGTTGCTCCGCCAACTGGGGCGTTCTTACCGGGCATCACATTCATGAGGAATTCTACAGCCGACGCTGCTTTGTTAGTGCCATCGGCATTGGTGCGCGAATCGCGTGTT
>CAYTDR010000006.1:22110-24861 GCA_964436185.1 uncultured Candidatus Obscuribacterales bacterium
ATTGGTGCCTCCTAGTAACGTGCCAAGCGCACCGAGGGTGCCACCACCCATTCCCATACCGTTCATCGGCATTCCCATGCCACCGTTCATAGGCATACCCATGCCATTCATACCATTCATAGGCATTCCCATACCCATGCCGTTCATAGGCATTCCCATCCCGTTCATAGGCATACCCATGCCCATTCGGTTCATGGGGTTCGCGCCCATTCCCATGCCTACTCCCATTCCGTAGGCATTCATCATCGCCATCTGGTCATCGATCGCCTGTCCTTGTACCATGCCATCGGATACACCACCGGCGACACCAGAGCCGAGAGCTCCCAAACCTCCACCGATCTTGCTGAGCATGCCTTTCTTATTCGGGTCGGAGACCTTTTCCTGCTTAGTGACACCGGCTTTCAGAAGTTGCTGCTGCTGCTGTTGCTGTTGTTGTTGTTCAGGAGCGTTATTCGCTTGAGCTGGTGTTTGCACCCAGTTCGACTGGCCGACTCCGGCACTAGCGTTATTGTTGGACGGTTGCACCCAGTTAGACTGCCCGTTCGTGGCTGCCGTATTATTCGATGGTTGCACCCAGTTCGATTGCCCGGCTGCGGCCGTATTAGGCGCGGACGGTTGTACCCAGTTGGACTGACCGGCACTTCCGCCGCCTGCGGAGCCACCGGATGGTGTGACCCAATCAGACTGTCCTACAGCGCCTTGACCTGCGTTCGACGAGCCACCCGAAGGTGTCACCCAATCGGACTGTCCCACAGCTGCTGACCCTGCATTCGACGAGCCGCCGGACGGCGTCACCCAATCGGACTGTCCCACAGCGGCTTGACCGGAATCGCCAGAGGGTACCGTGTTCCAATTCGGATCCGGAGGATCCCCAAAAGTGGGTGAGCTTCCGCCAGAAGAAGGAGTTACCCAATCCGACTGACCAACTGCACCACCACCGGACGAGCCGGATGGCGTCACCCAGTCAGATTGCCCTGTACCCTGCGCAGACGCGGGCAGAATGACCGCCAAATTGGCGACAATGGCGATTGACAGAGCTACTACAAATGGAAGCTTGGAACGATTGGATATATGAATCATGTACTGTACTCCAGCGTCTTGGAAGACCTGTGGAAGACCTATGCTTTAGTAAAGGCAATCGCAGGCGGATTACTATCAAGTATCTTGACATCAAAATAAATAATGTCAACCTGGAAAAGGATCTTTTTTCTGTATATTCGGACCCATTCGTGCGGTTCTTACGACCTTTGCAACCTGCACAGGCACCGGAGGTCCGCCATTTTTGATTCCTAAGTCGTTGCAAGATCGCCGCTACTGCAGTGTTACCCTAATTCCCGCCCCTTTCATGCCTTTGTTCAGCCAGTAATTGAGCACAGTTCGGTTGGAGGAGCTGCTTAGCGCTGCGTTCAAAAGTGAGGTAGGTCCGAGTGGAGTGCCAATCTGTGTCGGGGTAAAACCGGATACCGGCCGTTCGCCAGATCGTTCCGACAATAGCTGCCGGCCCAGCGGAGACTCGAACAGTTCGCTGTTCCGATTGGGTTGCGTTGGCCGATAGGAAGGTTGGGGCGGTGGGGCGGAAAAGTTCGTGGTTCCCTGCGACTGCATCATCGAACCAACAGAGTTCGTCAGCCACTGGCCAACCGGAGAGTTAGCAGCCTCTTGCATATTAAAATTCGGCAGCGGGGCTGGCGGCGCAGCAGTCTGTGATTGTACCGGCTGATTTTTCTGCAAGGATCCCATCCAGCCCATAAGGCCTGTGATCAAACCTCCGGCAGAGTTCGTCAATGCAGCGAGCGGGTCCGGATTACTGTTTGCCGGAGCATCGGTCGCAGTAGGCGGAATCGGTTGTGCAGGCTGGTCCCACTGTCCTGCGCCCCGATCTGTCCAGGGTCCACCATATTGTGGCTGAACCGGTGCAAACTGATTCGAATATGGTGGTGGCGGCCAACTGCCCGGAGGCGGCTGAACTGCAGAAGTCGGCGGCGAAGGCCAACCGGTGTTCATCGATGGGGGCGGCGAACCTTGACCAGCCCAGGGAGCATACATGGTCCCCGGCGCACCCTGAACTGCCGAAGGAGCATTCGCCGGCAATCCCGTGTTAGCAGTCGACTGCATCCATTTCTGCCAAGCGTTAACATCGGACGGAGCAGCTTGCGGATTTGCCTTTTGCAAGACCCCATCTCCAGGAGCGCGAAGCTCTTGCTGCTTATAGAAGCCCGATCCATTCGGCTCGCCTTCTATCGTCTCCACATCCCCCGAACTGGTATCACCTACGGCACCACCACCGCGAATCCAATCGCCGTTATCACCGGGTCCTCCCGGAACAGTCAAAGTGGTAGCAGATTCGATGGCACGATCGTCAGGATCGAATGGAACCGTTTCCGGTGGCTTTGGTGCATCATTTTTGGCTGACAAAAAACGACGAGAATGTTGTTTTGTCCTCTTGCCTCGAGACACTTTTACCGCATCAGTTCTGGCGTGTAGTCCCAGTCCTTGCCCATAAATAGCCGGAGAGTCTGAACGAAGCACGTTCAAACTCTCGTAGGCTAATGATTGATTTTCTAGAGTCGATAGAATCGAAATTGTCAAACTGATTGAAAACCACGCACCTGCAGAACCTTTGAATTTAATTGATTTGATCATGACACTGCAGGTGGGGCGCTTATTTATACGAGGATAGTTGGCTGGTTTGCAGTGGTTGCTTGAGGCTGGCGATGTGCTCTTGCATGTAGGACAACGCTACCTTCACTT
>CAYTDR010000006.1:24871-25427 GCA_964436185.1 uncultured Candidatus Obscuribacterales bacterium
CTTGTGCCTGACGATTCTCGACATTGATATCTGGTTTGACACCAATTTTGTTGATGCTTTTTCCAGTAGGGGTCAAGTAACGGGAGACAGTGATATGAACTGCTGCACCACCGGGAAGTCTATTGATCTCTTGAACCAAACCCTTTCCGTAAGTCTTGGTGCCAACCAGAATTGCACGTTTGTTATCTCTCAATGCGCTGGCAAGAATTTCGCTGGCGCTAGCGCTTTCTTCATCGATCAGCACCGCGATTGGCTGATGAGTTAGAGGTGCACCAGATGAGATATCAGTGTGACGACCGGTTCTGCTGATGGTGCTGACGATCGGTCCATTCTCTAGCAGCATGTCGGCGATTTCCAGAGCGTTGGAGAGCAATCCACCAGGATTATCTCGCAGGTCCACAATCAGACCTTCGGTGTTGGAAAGCTTCTTCAATGCTTGGCGGAACTCTCTCGAGGTATCGTTGGAGATGAAGGTAGAGAGCTGGATGTAACCGATGTTCTTATCGAGAACTTTGGTACGGACTGCTTTGATCAGGATTTCTTGTCTGACGATGTT
>CAYTDR010000007.1:0-14855 GCA_964436185.1 uncultured Candidatus Obscuribacterales bacterium
GATCATATCTTTTGTCGGTGCGATATATCTGCACTGGAACAGTGTTTATTCGGATTTTCGTATGCAATTGAATGCCTTTCAAACAGCCTTGTGCGGAATGACGATCGAACTTTATGCGATAAAGTTAATCTCTACTGCGATTTGCCCTTGAAGACGTGCGAGCGCAAGATAGGTCCAGCACGGGATCGCCAGGTGTGCGGTCTGCCTTGTGCGAACCGTCCAAGAGCACCGCAGAAAAACGGTTAAGATTCAGCCACACGTGTTTTAAGAGAAATGAGTGGAACCAGAGCAAATGCTATACTTTCCACGACCTGTACGGGCGCAAGTCTTCATGAGAATGCGCACTCAGGAGCCTCCCGGAGTGCACCGTGGAGAGTTGGCTTTCAAGAGGTGGGTAATGGCGAAAAAGCAACAAGAACACGGATTGTCGTTTCCAACTACGGCGATGATTGTAATCAGCATAGTGAGCGCTCTTATCGTCGGTCTGTCTTTCGAAGTGATTAAGGTGTGGCCACAGCCTCAGAGCGTCGAACCTTACTTCGGTTTCTTCGACGGTGGTTGGATGTGGGGAGCCTGCATCGGTGGCGTTTCCGGATTCGTCCTGGGATTCCTAACCGACGATCGTCACTTTATGGATAGCTAATTCCGGCTGGTTGTTTACTCTCGATCAAGTATTTGTTTGGAAGGTGCGTGCTTTGCGCTCGGCTGACTTGGTGGCCGAAGCGAGTCTTATGGCGCACGTCTTCTTGTCTGATTCTTAGGCGCACAGTTTGCCGATAGGATGGCGTTCCTCCGGGTATGCGCTGATTCCCGCGCATAGTTGTGGTTTGTGTGCTGCTCTTTGTACGCTGCCCGTTATTCGCTAACTCATTTAGAAGCGAATCGCTAGACCCGGAATGGCCTTCGTTCGTGAAGTCGGCAACTTACAGCCGAACGCGTGCGCGTTCGCGGTTCGATTTGTTTTGAGGATAATTGCCTGGTTAGAGTATGCAGGCATCTATTGCCTGCTTGAACCGCGCGGTCGGTTTTCAAAGATGAGACACCATCGCTGGTGCTTCTTTTGATCTATAAATGAGCGTTTCGTTTCGCGAGAAGGGCTCTATGTGAGCACCTTGTCGTACTCTTGCTCATTGAAGCCGACGAGCAGTGCTTTACCCTTTCTGATAGTTGGAGCTCTCAGATTTCCCGTTGGTCCGAGCATCAGCTTTTTCAATCTTTCTGTATCAGGCTGTTCTTGTCTGAGGTTGACATGTACAACCTTCTTGCCGTTGAACACATAGAGCTGCTCTGCTTTTGACGCCAGTTCTACAGCTTCGCTCAAACCGAGCTTTTGATGTCTTGCGTTGACAAGCTCGCTGGTTTCGATTTTGTTTCTCCCAAGAAACTCTTGGGCCTTGGTACAAGAGGTTCAACCAGGACGATGATAAATCCAATCAAGGGTTTTATTCATAAGAGATGCTCCCGAGTTCGAGACGTGAAACCCTGCTTTTCCTGTTCGACCCGTTTGCTCGGCAAAGTCTTTCTGGCAAAGGATTCTCAACTGGAGTAGGATCAAAACTAATAATTAGGTTAGCAAAAGGTGAGCCTAACAGCCTATAAATAAGAAATGATTATCAAATAGGCGTCATAATTGGTTTATGCGGGTATTGATAATTCAGGCGCTGGGCATCGAACAGATTTGACGTATGAGTTCGCACCAATTGGGTCAGAATGAAGACTACAACCTGAACTTACTCTTGTCTCAGGCTGACAACGCTTTTCGCATGAATTTGTCCGATGAGAGCCTCTATCTCTATACTCAGGCGCTCAAGGTGATGGATTCTCGTGGCGCAGTCGACCAGAAGACTCTTGCTATGGTCTTGCAGAGAATTGGGGACGGACTTCATAACACCAATCGCTTTCGCGAATCGCTAACCTATTACGAAAGGCTATTAAACATCGGACGGCTGCTGGTTGGAGAGAGACATCCGGAGGTTCTGTCCGTTCTGGCGAAACTTGCCAAAACTCGGGAGCTGATAGGCAACTACGAGGGGGCGCTTTCAACATATCAGCAGGCAATCGAACTAGCCGGTCAGGTCAATCCTCCCGATCACCCACTGACAATCGAGCTGAAAGAACGATTCAATAGTCTGTTTATAGTCAACGAAGAGAATTTGCGCGCCGCCCAAGCCTGGAAAGACAGTACCAAGGGAGGCGGAGAGGGAGCCCCAGGACCGAACGCGATGGTGTCGCCGGCACCACATGCAATGCCTGGTCAACCTGGTTTCCAGCCTATGTCTGGCCCACCACCAGGTTTTCCATCGATGCAACCGACCGTCGGCGCACAGGGCCAACCACAATCGGGTTTTCCGCCTCATCAGTCCGGTCCCGGTCCGCAGGGTCATCCTCAGCGAGGTTTCCCAGGCCCCGGACCACAAGGTCAACTGCCACCAGGTTTATCACCATACCAGCAACCGGGTCCCGGTCCACAAGGACAGCCTCAGCCGCTCGGACCTCAGGGGCAACCGCCGCCCGGCTTCCCCATGCAACCTCCGCCTGGATATCATGGACAGCCGCAACCTGGCTTCCCACCGATGCAACCGCCACCAGGGTTTCCAGGACAACAGCAACCCGGTTTTCCTCCTCAAGGCGGTCCTCCCGGACTGCAGATGCCACCAAATGCGGTGGGTGGTTTTCCTCCCGGCCCACCAATAAACCCAGGTCAGCCCCAACCAGGAGCCTTACCTGGATTTCCTGCATCTGCACAATCTGGACAGGCGCAGAGTTTTCCTGGACTACCGATGCCGAAGTTTCCACAACAAGGCGGACCTGCGCAGCCAGGACCACCGCAAGGTAATCCCGGAGCACCTGCCAGCATGCCTGGATTTCCTTCCGGGTCATCGTACGGAAATCAGGGTCCGCCCGTAGCTATGCCCGGATTCCCTCCACAGGGCAATCCTGGTGCACCTGGTGTCATGCCAGGCTTTCCTCCGGGACCGCCGCAGGGAAGCCCAGGACAAGCGCCTCCTGCCACTATGCCTGGAATGCAACCTGGTATGGTCGGCCCTCAAGGGGCACCACCAGCAATGCCAGGATTTCCTGGCGGACCTCAGCAACTACCACCAGGATTCCAGGGCGGCCCACCATACAATGCGCCGGGACCGGGACTGCCGTCATCATCTGAAACCGGTCCCTTGCCGAGCTTCAAGGCACATCAAGGTGAGACGGGCCCTATGCCTGGCTACAGTGCTGGACCACCGAGAGACCTTCCTCCCGGGGCACCGCCGGCAGTACCGCCACCAGGACTGTCCAACTTCGAGTCGCGTGGAGCGTTCCCACCTCAGTCGGGGCCGTTCAGGAGACCGAATGAGGAAGACGCCGAGCTGTCGCCACCGCTTCCAGGTGTGGATGTGGACTTGACTTCGTCAATGTCGGAATATCCTCGTGAACCAGCTTCCTCACCAGGTCGACCTCCATCGCAGCCGATTGTCAATGAGTACGAGCAAGTGCGCGAACGTAATCCGAAAGATGCCGGCTCTGAACCTTGGAATCAGGCGGAAAGCCCAATCGGGCTGATGCCTTCTGAGGCTGAAAAGACAACGAATATCAAAAATGAGTCGCGTCCATATCCCCCTCCTTTCGTTCCCCGCAGCAAAATGGAGGATAACGGCGATTTTTCCCATCCTATAGGACTGAAACAGGTCAAGGTGCCAGAGCGCCTGGAGCTCAAAGAGTCGAGCAACGAAACGGATGAAGATGAGGATGATGAGCTCGAGCAGAAGAGACAGCGCGCCAAAGCAGAGAGGCTGTCTAAGAAACGTGCTTCGAACACATCGAACCTTCGCGCTGCGATTCGCGATTCCGATGAGCGGCAGCCTGAGGGTTGGACATCCAAGTTCGGATCTTCAAGAGAGTTCGTGCTACCAATGGTGGTGGTATTAGTTCTTGTCATTCTCCTTTTTGGCATGTGGAAGATGATGGATGGCGTACTCGGGACGTCCGCCGAAGTTGCCGATCAAGGTGAACAGACAACCGTCGTTCCACCTGTGGCTGGCGGTACTGCGGATACTGCAAGCGAACAAGACAAGTCGACGTTCGCGACACCCGATCACTATTTGGAGCTAAGCCTTAAGCCGGACGGAATGTGCAGTTATTCCGAAGGCGATAAGAGGATGGACCTTCCGTACAGTAAGTACGAATTGACGCCCGGTGCAATTTTGGGTCAAGCGGCCGCCTCTCTGATGGAAAAACAGAGATGGTTCGTGAAGACGAAGGATGGCATGAAGACTGATCAGGACGTAACGCTTTATCCCCTGAACAGCCCTGACTGGCAGGTGATAACCAAGATGAACGACCTCTACAACACAATGCAAGCCTGGGGCAAGGCACAGGGCGGCTATCCGCACCATACGGAAGATGTAGAAAACAATCCTGAGTTTGCTTATGTCAATCCGTTCACCGGCAAGAAAGAAAAAATGTTCTTCAAGGGTTATGCCGATCTGAGGCTTGGGGAGCGGCTGGAGACACAGTCATTATTGGGAGATGAAGGTGGCGCCTTTAAACCGGGCGAGATCAGAATTTACACGGTTCGAGAAGTTAGCAACAATCGCATGGTAGGCGGTTTGTTCTTCATTCGAGGTGCTGATAGCCACGGTCGCTTCTTCCGCGTACGTTCGGTGATTGAGAACAAGGTCCTTTTGTTTGCCGGTAGCCACGGAAAAGACATTAGCAACTATGTCAAAATCACAGATCGCTCCACTATGGTTGCCACTAAACCGACGAGAATCTGGATGACGAGCGAGGGACAGCCCCCCGCTGCACTCATTCATCACATCGTGCCGATCGCGTTGGCGATATTCTCCTTCCTGCTCGGCGGGCGTTCGCTATTGGTTCGAGACGTGGAGTCGATATCCAGTCCGATCAATAGGATCTTGAGAACGATTGCGCTCATTGGGCTCGGTTTGACGATCTTATGCATTATTGTGCAGTTTGCGATCTTCGGCTAGCAGATAGCAAGACGGGTGATCGAATTTTCTTGTCCATCATCCTGATCCCATGATGGCTGAGCGAACTCTATACCATTGAATATCGAATTTAGGTCGTTTTAGATACCCAAACGCCATGCCTTTGCTTGGCAGTCAAACGAAATTAGAACTATCGCGTCAGGCACCTTCGGCCGACCCGACAATATTCGGAAAATTCGAAAGTTCGAACCCAGCAAATTCGAAACCCGTAAGTTCGAAACAGTGCTCCGATCCCGGAGCTCTGACTGCCATTCATCAGTTGCTTTATCGCTACCGACTCTAACCGTATTTCCGCTCAATAGACAGGGCAAAATTCTCCATATGCTCTGCAGTAGGTTCTCGACCAGTGCATCGCAATAGGTCCGAGTAATTTCTCAAGAGATCAACAAGCTCGATATGGTCTGAGCCCAGAATCTTGTTTTTCAAGTCCATTGCTTGTTTGTAGTAGTCTTCAGCCTGCTCGTATTTTTTCTGTGCGTGAAAAACAACAGCGAGCTGATATAGAATCCAGGCGATCTCGTTAGACTTCTCTCCCTGCGCCTTTTTTCTAATTGTCAGCGCCTTTCTGAAGAGCTTCTCGCATTCGTCGTATTTCTTTTGGAAGAATAGAACAGCAGCCAAGTTGTTGGCGCTGGTGGCGATGTCCTCGTGTCCGGACTGGAGATTCCTGTCTCTGGTTGCCAATGCCTGTCTGTATAGCTTCTCGGCTCGGGCAAACTCGCCTTTCACGTAGTGTACCCGTGCCAGATTGTCCAGGCAGAGGACGAACCTCCCGTCCTCTTTGCCAAAAGCTTCAGCCATCTTGATCGCGGCGACCCAGTGTTTGGTGGCCTCGTCATAGTTCTCGTCCTGCCAGGCTTTTAAGGCATTTTGCTTATGATCGCTCCAGTCAGACATATCAACCTCAGGTCGCCAATTTCAAAAAGCATCTATTGTTAGTGTACCCTCAGGAACCTGGACCGATAATGTTTCGACCCATTTGTTGCGTTGCCATTAAGAGGCATGCGCCTCATCCTCGCGTACGATTCTGCTCAAAAGAGGATCATGCAACTGTTCCTAAAAAGCTGGGATGGTCCTGGCGTGACTGGAGGGGCGCGTTCCAACCCTTTGAAAGCGAACCCGAGTTGCGCATGCACTTCGAGATTCCTTAATCCTAGCCAAGGCGGAGCTGTTAATTGAATGAACTGGATGTAAAAGACGTTACACTATGTGACTGAGTGTGCTCTTTCAGGAGTTGCTTGAGTGCAGGCGTCTTGCGCTGCGTTCTGATCAGCTTTTGGAAGGCGGAGTCTCTGCCGAATGTAATGGACATTGACTGGGAGGTGCAGATGAAATTGGTTGAGCCTGGAGAAAAGAACACGATGGATTCGGAATTGGAAAGTTCAATGTCCAAGCGGGCGAACAGGGAAATTATCAAAAAATTCCCCATCTCTCCCATTCTGACCAACTATGAGGAAGCACGCAGCTCCTTCGACTGGGACCAGGCGAAGAAGGAAATTTCCTGGTTCAGCAATGGCAAAGTCAATGCTGCATACAATGCAGTCGATCGACATCTCCATGACGGACGGAAAAACAAGGTAGCACTCTACTCGGTTTCTGCCGACAACAAGCTAGAGAAGCTGACCTTCCAAGAAGTCGCCGACCAATCAAACCGTCTCGGCAATGTGCTTAAAGAACTCGGAGTGGAGAAGGGTGATCGGGTATTCGTTTTCCTTCCCAGAGTTCCGGAACTCTATATCTCGACCGTTGCTGTTGCCAAGATCGGTGCGGTGGTCGGTCCCCTGTTCTCAGCATTCGGTCCGGATGCGCTGCGTGACCGCCTGGACGATAGCGATGCAAAAATTTTGATCACCAATCCGGAACTCAAACCCAAACTCGATACGATTCGCAAAAAGCTGCCGGCCCTCCAATATGTAATCGTAGTTGGTGGCGACGCCGACTCCTTAGGAGATCGTGAGTTCGCCTACGAAGACCTTGTCTCGAAAGCTAGCGATAAGCTTACCTGCGAACCGATGGATCCGGAAGATCCTCTCTATCTGCTCTACACCTCGGGAACAACAGGTAAACCGAAAGGGGTAGTGCACGTTCATAACGATATCCTCGGGCATCATATGACCTCGAAGTGGGTCCTCGATCTAAGGGATGACGATATTTACTGGTGCACGGCTGATCCCGGCTGGGTCACTGGCACCGTATACGGTATCTTCGGTCCCTGGTCGAACGGCGCATCCGTTGTCTCTTACGAAGGACGTTTCGATGCAACCAGTTGGTACGAAGTAATCGACAGACTGAAAGTGACTGTTTGGTACACCTCGCCGACGGCATTGAGAATGCTCATGAAAGCCGGAGATGATGAGGTATTCAAACACAGCCTTGAAACTCTTCGCTACATCCTCAGCGTCGGCGAGCCACTCAATCCGGAAGTGATCAGGTGGGGAATGCAGGTCTACGGCTTGCCCATTCACGACAACTGGTGGCAAACAGAAACCGGCATGCAGCTTATCGCCAACCTTCCCTGTCTGGCTGTGAAGCCGGGCTCCATGGGCAAACCGCTTCCGGGCGTTCATGCCGCGATTGTTGATGATGACGGGGAAGAAGTTAAAACAGGAAAACTCGGCAGACTCGTGGTTAGACCGGGTTGGCCGTCAATGCTGCGGACCATCTGGAGAAACAAGGAACGCTTCGACGAATATTTCCGAATTCCGGGATGGTACTTCAGTGGCGACAACGCATGGAAAGACGACGACGGCTACTTCTGGTTTGTCGGCCGCGCCGATGATGTAATCAATACCGCCGGTCACCGCGTCGGACCGTTCGAAGTGGAATCAGCGCTTGTCGAGCATCCCGCTGTCGCCGAGGCAGGCGTAATCGGCAAGCCGGACAAAGAACGTGGAGAGATCATCAAAGCGTTCATCGTTCTCGCTAACGGGGTGAAACAGTCTGATGAGCTGCTCGAGCAGATCAAAGAGCACACGAAACAAACTCTGGCTGCTCATGCCTATCCTCGCGAGATCGAAGTGAGAGATAGTTTGCCGAAAACACGCTCAGGCAAGATTATGAGGCGACTCTTGAAGGCATGGGAACTCGGTCTCCCAACTGGAGATACGTCGGCTCTGGAAGACGACTAATCCGTAGTGTAGAAGATCGGAAAGTCTAAAATTGGATTCAAGTGGCGAATGGACTTCTATTCGCCACTTGTTGTATGAGTGCCTGGAGCATTGGAACACGTGCTAAGGAATGCTATGTTTGTATATGATCACAGCGAATGCGGACAGGATCTAAATCATGGCATTGAAGTCACAGCTCCTGGTTCGTTCTACCAGGGTTCCCTCGACAGAGAGGTGTCGAGACTTCTCAGATCTCGAGATACGCAATCTGGCGGCTGATGATGCAGAACGTTTGGGGATGTTGTTGTTTGCTGCCTTCCGCAACACGATTCACGGCGACGTGTGGTCATCTGAGCGTGCGGCCATCTCAGATGCCAGGCGTGTTCTCGTCACCGAACATGCATTCGTCTATTGGTCTGCATCTTATATCGCCCTGAGTGAGGATACCACTGCCGGTGCAACCGTAGTGTGTGATTCGAAGGGAGGACCGTTACTGTTTTACTGCTGCACTCATCCGGATTTCGAGGGGCGCGGGCTGGCTCGGTCTTTGATAACCAGAAGTCTTCGAGGGCTTCATGAGATTGGCATGATCGATATGTACCTCAACGTTGCTGAGCTGAATTTCAGAGCCTATTCGCTGTATCGCAAACTCGGTTTCACCCATGCGGAGAAGCCCGTGTTTGGCAACCTTGATTGATGGTCTTTGCACCGCACCAGATTCAAGCCGGAGAATCTATGTTTGCTGGAAAGTGTTTACTTCGGGTAGACCACAAAGTTATAGAGTGCGAACGATTCATAGGAGCCTATCATGAGAATCCAGACAAAAGGAATGATCACCCACCAAATAATCACTGACTTAGTGAACGTTCGTTTCGTGTTGTACAGCAAAATACTCCAGATCGCATTCCAAAACAAATCCCCGATGAAATAGTAGCGAAAGATAACGTTCTTGAAGGCGGGGACGATCGCCGCCGGGCATAAAAGAATCATGAATGCGACAATGCAGAGCGGCACATAGAACAGTCCAAGAGCCTGCAAAAAACGCCTTCTCTTATCCTTTTCGAACTGTCGCAGGAAGGTCAGTGGCCCGAAGATTGCCACGAGCGTTGCCATGAGAAATGGCATCAAAGGCAGGGCCAAACCTGAGTTGTCACCCCAAAGAAACCCGGTGAAACACGAGATTACGGCTACATAGGCGAAGATAGAAACCCAACGGGTCTCCGAATCCTTCTTCTTCCATTCTGTTATGTCAGTCATGGTATCTCTGCTCGCCGTTCTGTTGCTACTTCGAATTTACCACGACAAGTCGTCTTATTCTTTAGATGGAAGTATACGGTGGCCGGACGCGATAGATAGTTTCGGGCGCAGGCTCGTACCTGCGAATAATGCGTTCTAGTGAACCGTCGGCATTTAGCGTATCGAGAACGGTGTCGATCATAGATTTGAATTCGTACTGATCTCTTTTCATTATCCAGCAATCGGGAAAGATCCTGACCGGGTTCGCTGTCTCGACTGCTTTAATTGATACCGGATTGTGCTTTTGAAAAGCTATGGCATCTGCCGGTTCAGTAAACGTGACATCGGCTTTTCCATAGGCTATGTTAGTTAATAGCCACTACCTACGTTCTAACTGAACTACTTGCTCGTTGTTTTGCCAGTCGTTGCGGCAGGAGGCGTCGCCGTTCGCACCGGCATCTGATATGGTGGCGCGACTCTGTAGAGCGTACCCGGAGCGGGCTCATACTTCGCTACGATTCGATCGATGGTGCCACTATTTTGCAATTGACTGAGCACCGTATCCAGCATCGCTTTGAATTCGTACTGATTTCTGCGGAACATCCAGCAGTTTGGAAAGACTCTCACTGGATGGTTTTCCGAGACGGGCTTGATTGCATTCGGATTGCTCTTTTGAAAATTAACGGCAACGGCAGGTTCTGCAAACGTAAGATCTGCTTTTCCCGTCGATACGCTGAGGAGCATTTGTGAAATGTCTGAAAGTTGAGGCAAGGAAACTTTCTTGTTGTTCGGAAAATCTTCTTGAGCTATGAGTTCTGCAGTCTCACCATCAATAGTGGCGATACTGCAAGAGGAGCTCGATATCCAATCGAGATCAGCTTTAGTGCCGTACTTCGAGCCTGGCTTGACGTAGGCAAAGACAGGACTGAAGTAAATGGGATCGCTGAAGTCGACTATTTTAGCGCGGTTGGCGTTGGTCCAAACCGGTGTCGCGACGATGTCATATCGACCTGTTTGCAGCCCCTCGATCATCGTACCCCAGCCGACTTCCTCGGTCCATTCTGTTTTGAGTCCGAGCTTGCCTGCCACCACTTCTATTGCTTCTATGCCAATACCGCTCAAGGTGCCTTTATTGGCATCCTTGATACAGCCAGGAGAGTAGATAACATAGCCGCAGCGCAGCTTTCCGGAGCTGAGGACCTTGTCGTACACGGTTGTCTCTTGTGGAGAGCTTTTCACTTGCGAGCCGCTAGCATAGCTCGACAACAGAACCACCACTACCAAAGACGATAGGAGTCGAAGCCGCAGAAAAATCGATTGCATACAGTTCAACCCTCGACCTTGATGCATTTGTAGTGTGAAGAATAAAACCTAGCTGGCATACTCCAGGACCGACATGAACCTTTGAACTCTTTCCTGCTTCGGATTTGTCAGTACTTGTCGCGTGCCGGACTCGAGGATGGTTCCGCCGTCCATGAAAATGACGCGATCGGCTGTCTGCCGGGCAAAATGAAGTAGATGCGTGATAGTTAGAATACCGATTCCTCGTTTAGCCAACTCCTTTATATATGGAACGAGCCTTGCTATCTGTTCAACGTCGAGCGAAGAAGTTATCTCATCCAGGAGCATGTAGGTAGGATTCAGCATCACTGCACGGACGAGAGCAGCTCGCTGTCGCTGTCCACCTGAGACCTCGTTGGGGTAGCGATGGAGGAAGCCGGACATGTCGAAGAGTTCAGTGAGTTCTTTCAGTCGGGCTCTATCAATGTCTTTTTTCTGCACCGTAAGTGGTAGCGTGATATTGTCCAACAACGTCAAGTGTGGCCAGAGAAAGAGTTGCTGAAAAACCGCCGTCACTTTCGGCCAGGGCGAATTCTTCTGCGCTTTGAGACTGAATCGTTCTTTGTCGATGAGCACTTCGCCCGAATCAGGTTGATCGAGGAGACCGAGAAGTTTGAGCAGCGTGGTCTTTCCACAACCGCTCGGTCCGATGATGACCAGAATCTCGCCTGGCTCTAAAGAAATCGAGATGTCGTTTAAAACTCTCGTTCCGTTGAAACTCTTGGTAAGGTTTAAGCCTTCTAGCATCTATTGCAGCCGTCCTTTGACAATCACGCGTCGGAGAAGTCACGTGTGTATTTTGTTTTTAGATAGAGTGCCAATCCGTTGAGTGGTAAGCAAATGGCAATGAAGAGAACTCCCAGCGCCGTATAGATTTCTACAGGCTTATAAATTTGAGAGTTGATCTGCTGTGCCACACGAAAGATCTCATTGACCGAAATGAGGCTGGCAAAGAGAGTTGCCTGGAGCATGTTGACCTGCAGCATGAGCAAAACAGGAACGGTCTGGCGGAATATGATGGGGAGCTGAATATGCAGCATTGTCTGAGTCTGGTTCATCCCGCAAACTTGAGCCGCCACCAGATACTGCTTGGGAAAGTCTGCCAGGACTCCTCTGACCACATCACCAACGGCGAAAATGTTGACGATGGAGAGCGTGACGGCGGCAGTGACGAATGGATCTATCACCACGCCTAACATTGATTGAAGTGGGTAGTGGAGCCAGAAGAGAAAAACTAACAGGGGAACGCCCGACAAAGTGAAGGAAACTACCCGTGTAGGAATTCCAATTGCAAATCGCCACTTCGATCCGATTGCTCCTAACAGGGCTCCGAATACCAGTCCGACTGTCCAAACCAACAGAGCCAACTGAAAGGTCGTCTGTAGACCGTTGAGGAAGGCAGCATGGTAGTTAATCAGGATCTCTAAAACATTCATGCAGGCGTGGCCGAGCCTCTTGATAACAGATCGAGAGTATACGCAAACCATAAAATGTCTGTCATTGGGGAATGTACGGTGGCGACTCTTCATCAAGGCTTGCTTAAGCGCGCATATGCTTTGTCGAGTTACGGTTTGAGTCTCCGTATAAGACCCGCCGAAAATCGTTGGTGGAGTTGGAAGGCGAATGGTTGAGAACGCAATTTGCATTAGCAGACTTCTTATTGCGAACGCTTGCGTATTGTTATTGATTTGAACTACGTTTATACGAACTCTAAACAGCCCTGTAATATAGCCGGAATGCAATCTTGTCTTGGTTGTCGGGCATTCGGACAGTTTTGCGAAAGTCGACACTAAGTTGAAAATTAATTGAGCGTAATTGACAGTTGCAAGTAATTCTTGTACATTAAGCCTATCCGTTAATGAGAACGGCTTGCAATAAACGGCAAACTCGTTGTGAATCGTTCTCGTAACCAACGATTTCTCTATTTGTTAGAGAGCAAACTCCTCATAGTCTCTGTAGGAATCCTTTTGCCAAAATCGACTGAGTGGCTTCGGTCGAGAACCGTAAAAGTTTCCATCTGGGAATGACAGCTTCCTCTACGATGCTGTTTTGTTTTGTTGTACCAATTTGAAGGGACGCGCTTTCGTTGGCGCGTCCCTCCGGATTTTGCAATCAACCGCTCACTAAACTTCTTCGTAACCCTTTTTGGTTTTCTCGGCTATCAGTTTGTTGTACTGTTTTTCAGCTTCTTCTTCGGAGTCGAAGCTGAGGGATTTTGTCTGACCGGATGTGCCTAGTCTTCCCCATCAGGTACTCCCGCTAGCAATCTCCCAGAATTTGCTCGAATTACCCTCTGTGAATTCGGAGTGCCGCTTATCACCGCATGGTTCGCCGCACTCTTCATCGTCGTCATCGTCCTTGTCTGTGTCATCCTTATCGCCTTCGTCGTCCTCGACGATTGCCTTTTGCTGGGTGCTTTGACTGCTGGCGCTTTGGCTGGTGATACCGCGGCATTCGCTGTTTTGGGTGTCGCTGCTAATGGTGCTGCAGTGGACTTTCCTGCGCCTACTTCTTCGTATCCCTTGCTAACTTTTTCAAGCACCAATTTGTCATACTCTGTCTGTGCCTTAGCGTCGGAACCATAGTCTTATGTCTTGGTCTGTCCGTTGGCACCAATTCGACCCCACCAGGTCGTCACTTGGGTGCCGTCAATCTCCACCTCAAACTTGTTAGAGGTTCCTTCCTCGAACTCGAACCTACGTCGTCCCATCGCTTCAGCCCTCCGCAGTAGAAATATTCGATATGCAAGATTACTATATGCGCTGTATACACAAGATTAGTCATTCTAGCATTACAATTGCATATCAAAGGCTAGGGCGTTCGATTGGGCTGTCAAACTTGTCTGCAGAGAATTTTTTCTATAGCATCACAAAGGCAATCGCGTATAGATCGGCACCACAGACAATGGCAATCAATTAGCAACAATTGGAGCAATCGTGAAAGTTACAATAAACAAGGATAGTAGTGTACCGATCCGAGACCAGCTCGTGGAGCAGATCTCTTTGCAAATTGCCTCCGGTATGCTGCGAGGGAAAGAGAAGTTGCCGAGCATAAGAGCCTTGGCTGCGCGGCTTGACATCCACTACAGCACGGTTACTGCTGCCTATAACCATTTGGCCGAGGCAGGCATTCTCGAGATTCGTCAAGGCAGCGGTGTCCGGGTGGCAAGTTCCAACTCTGCGAAAGAGGAGTTGACCAGAAGCGATCTCGGAGAAATGTTCTCCGACTTTCTGGCCATCGCTGCGGACTCAGGATATTCCTACAACGATGTTATGGAGGCATGCAATAGGTATCGCGATAGAAAGCCTGTCACCAGAATTCTTGCTGTCGACAGAAATATTGATTTCCACGAGGTGCTTCTCTCTGAACTGCGACCGCACTTTTCATTGCCGATAGAAGCGCGCACCGTAGATGATATCAAGAAGAATCCGTCGGAACTAACCGATGCGTTGATAATTACAAGTCTCTATCATCTGTTCACTTTCAAGGACCTGGTGCCCGACCGTACGCGACTTGTGCCTTGCAACATTGAGCCTGCTCGGCTGGAGCTGGAGAAAGTAGGTGAGTTGAAGTCCGGCAGCCTATTACTTTTGGTCTCTGTTAGCGAGACACTCATGACTATGGCGACCAAGCTTGTCGCCGCGGCAAGAGGAGAGGAAGTGGCAGTCAGAACCGTCCTTCTCTCCGATGATACCGAGCTCAAATATATGGTCAATCACGCCGATCTAATCCTCTGCGACAGACCTAGCGAACCGACAGTAGAGGCGATTGCAAAACCCGACAAGTATTATGGATTCAAGTTGTATTCGGACAATACAATTCACCTGATTCAAGAGCGACTATCGAAGTGGGGCTGATGTCCCTCGATCGGAAGAATCTGACACATTCTGTTCAGCTTTGATCCGATCGATGCGTTCCTGGTCGCTTTATTGAGCGGAAATCGGTTGCCACCGTATGTGGTTGTTGAAGGTGTCTTGAGATTGAAACTGAACTTCACCCTTGAAGCAGGTACACGGCGGCTCAATGAAACTGAACTTAGCCCTTGGACCAGGTACAAGAGTGGCTCAATGAAACTGAACTTAGCCCTTGGACCAGGTACAAGAGTGGCTCAACGAAACTGAACTTAGCCCTTGGACCAGGTACAAGAGTGGCTCAATGAAACTGAACT
>CAYTDR010000007.1:14955-23829 GCA_964436185.1 uncultured Candidatus Obscuribacterales bacterium
CTGAACTTAGCCCTTGGACCAGGTACAAGAGTGGCTCAATGAAACTGAACTTAGCTTTTGGACCAGGTATAAGAGCTCTCAATGAACCTGCACATAGGTATTGCACCGCAGTCACGGCGACGCACGGCGTCTGCCTTTGCGCGGGAGCCAGAGCTGAATTTCTGAGACTCTATGCTCTTGGTGTGACACCAAGTCCGGGGCTATCGGAAAGTTCGAGGTACCCGTCTTTGTATTGCGCGCCGATAAATGGATCATTGGCAAGCAATAGAGCTCCGTCCAGGTCCAGATGATCTGCAAGTCCTGCTAGATGGACAGCAGCAGTAACTCCAACAGAAGATTCAATCATGCATCCGAACATAACTTGCATGGAGTGAGCGCGCGCGGTATGAATGACCTTGAGAGCTTCAAGTATTCCGCCTGTCTTAGCAAGTTTTACCACCACGCCGTCGATACATCCAGCCAGGCGAGCCACATCCACAGACTTGCAAATGCTCTCGTCGGCATAGATCGGAATCGGCGAATGTTTTCTGACGAACTGAAAATCTTCTTTATGCGCATACTTGGGTAATGGTTGTTCAATAAATTGAACATTATGCTCAGCCAGAAAATGCGCCATCTCAATCGCTCGTTTCGGCGTCCAGGCACCGTTTGCATCAACGCGTAGCGGGATGTCGGGAGCGACGTTGCGGACAATTTCGATAATTTCCCTGTCGTAGGCGGTCCCTTGTTTTACTTTGAGCGTTTTATAACCGGCATCGACTGCTTCCCTGGTCTTCTTCTCCACCATATCCAAGCTATCGATTCCGATCGTGAAGTCTGTGATTGGTGCTTGAACCTCTTCCAGACCAAGCATCTTTCGTAGTGGCAAGCCACTGATCTTGCCGGCGATGTCATGCATTGCCATTTCGACCGCTGCGCGTGCTGAGGCGTTGCCCGCCACATGGCGTTCTAGCTTTCGGGAGACAGCTTCTATAGCGAATGGATTGTCTCCAAGAATTTGACTGTCTCTCCACTCTTTGAGGACTGCCATTACAGTGGCCCTGGTTTCGCTATGGTAGCTCGCTGGAGCGGCTTCGCCGTATCCGACATGGTCGCCGTAACGCAGCTTGACCAGAACGTTTTCAGTCACCTTCGAAGTTCCGTACGAAATTCCGAAGGGATGTGTCGTCGTCAAATCCAGAGGTTCAAAATCGAGCTGGAGGGTCTGTTTAGCAATCTCTGTCTTAGGCATGCAATTCTCCGGTTCTATGCTGCTTCCAATGCACAGATCTAGCGAGGTGGTCTCGGCTATGGACCTGCCTCAGTAGTCTATCGGCAGAGAATAGAATAGCGGAAATTACAGCAAAAATGTACCGGGTTTAATCTGTCACGCTACCGTCGATTTGGTTTTAGATTTTGCCCTCGCTTGTTCAAGCGCATCTACCAGCACGGCCGCGCCGAACCGAACCGGATCGCTGCAAGGCAGGTTCGTCAATTCGGAAAGTGCTCGGATCTCGTCTCTAGCCTCGCGTTCTGATAACCCTCGCGTGTTGAGAGAGAGTCCAGCCACCTTGGCAGGGCGGACGAACGAGGCCATGGTTTCGTAAATTGAGATTAAGGTCGGAATTGGCGGGATTTGAAAGTTTCCCTCTCCGATGAACCGATGAGCTGCTTTGTGACAGAGGATCATGCTTGCCGGGGCGCAACCATGAAGGAGCGATAGTGTGACTCCGGAATATCCAGGGTGCACTAGCGATCCCTGCCCTTCGACAAAAAGCATATCTTGACCTGGCGCGTTCTCAAGCACCAGTCGCTCGATTGCTCCACCCATAAAGTCGCCGATTACTCTATCGACCGGCACTCCATATCCTGCAATCGCAATACCCGTCTGGCCTGTGGCGAGAAACTTACTGGTAATGCCGCGCTTGGAAGCTTCCTTCCAGAGTTCCAGGGAAGCTGTCATCTTGCCAACTGAGCAGTCGCTTCCCACCGTGAGAACTGTAAACGCATCAACATCTCTTGCCAGCCCCGACGAGACCGGTGAACCAGGCGGCGGGTTGCGTAAATCGATTAGTTTGGCGCCTGTTCGCTTGGCAATGTCGACAAATTCAGGGTCTTCGTTGAGAAAATCGTGCAAGCCATTGATAACATCGAGTCTCATCTCAAGGGCTTCAATGATGTCGGCCCGCCAGTGGGCGGGCATTTGACCGCCTACATAGGCACAGCCCAGAAGCATGGCGTCGGCTCCCAGGAGGAACGCCTCTTTAACTGTGGGCACGATCGGAACATCAGAATCGAGAGCCAGAACGTCTCGAATCTTTTTACCAGCTATGGTTCTGTCCACAACTGCTGTAATCGGATTCGGACCGAACCGCAGAACTCCTTCGGCGGTTTTGCTGTTTCCAGACACAAACTCATCTTGAGCGTACAATATCAATCGAGCGCTGGGATTCAATGGCTGCATCCTCACTTAGACGACTCTTAAGTGATATCAGCTAAACGTTTGCCGTTGTCAAAATTTGAAGATATATGCTGTCGACGAAAAATTATTCAGTGCTAAGTAGCTGGCTTGGTGTGTACCATAGAATTATGGTGTGGTGATCTAGTGACTGGATCGTACTCTTGAAAACGTCTGCATCTGTTGCCGGCAGGGCAGAAGTATTGCGAAAAAAGGTTTAAAATTCCCCACTGTGTCCACAGTGACTCGACCAATCGAGATAGACAAGTTAATATTCAAGAGAAGTGACACCAGTTCAGATAGTATAGAGAAGAAGTTCGTAAACTCATGGCAGAGCCCAACAAAACAGACAACCAGAACTCAAACCCGAGTAACCCTTCCGGAGAACAACCCCCTCCGAGAAGACCACCACAGGGTGACGAGAAACCCAAAAAGGGGAGAGACAAGGATAGAAGTGCCGCGGCGAAGGCTTTCTATCGTGCCATGTATGCGGGAGCGGAACCTGATCCGGAGGAGTTTGGATTGAGTACTGGTGAAGAAGAGACTAGTAAAGAGTGCGCCTTCTGCGCGCGGTTGCAGACCGAGCTAGAGCAGATGGAGAAGAAGGCCAAAGATACTGAAGATCTCTATAAACGGTTGGCGGCGGATTTCGAAAACTTCCGCAAGCGGACAGATCGGGAGCGAAAAGAGTTCGCCCAAAACGGCATGCAGAGTGCCATTGAGGCTTTGCTGCCGGCCTTCGACGATATGAGTATGGCCAAGGATAAGCTGTCTACCAGCCTCGATCCTGCATCTCTCATGGACAGCCTTAACATGGTGTACAGTCGGTTCATGCGTTGTCTCGAGCAGATGGGCATCACCCAATTGGATGTTCTAGGCAAGCAGTTCGATCCTATGTACCATGAGCCGGTTCAGCAGATTGCCACCAACGAACATCCGGACAACGCCATCGTCCATCAGTTGCGACCTGGATACATGTTCCACGACAAAATCCTCAGACCGGCGCTGGTCAACGTTGCCACTAATGATGGTGTCGCTCCACCGCCGCAGAAGGCTGTCGAGGATCAAGAAAAAACGATAGATCCGGAAGACAGTTCTAAAGATAAGTCCGCGAGCGAATCCGAGCCTGCTAAGGCGGAAGCGCCGGAAGAGAATAAAGCGGAGAACAGCTTATCGAGCGAAGGAAAGGTAGAAGACACTCCTTCTATGCGATTGGGTGAGAAAGGCAGCAAGAAGAACATCTCTGCTGGATTGAACTCACTGATAGATCGAGCCAAGATGACCGAAGATCTGCCGGCGATCGATATTTCAGAACTTCTTCATACCGATTCGGAGACGCCGGACGCGGAAGATTTGTCTTCTCAAAAAGAATGAGCAACAGTAAGAATAGAGGTCTCGCCTTGATTCTAATCCATGATAGGTGCTAAATGGCCAGTGATAGGATAATCGGAATCGATCTCGGCACGACACATTCGTGTGTTGCGCTGATGGAAGGCGGAAAGCCGACGATTATCGAAAACAGCGAGGGTGCGAGAACGACACCTTCGGTAGTGGCGTTCACCAAATCTGGTGAGCGATTGGTGGGTCAGATTGCAAAACGCCAGGCGGTAACTAATCCTGCCAGGACAGTGCAGTCGATCAAGCGGGAAATGGGCACTAACTATCGTGCCACCATTGATAGTATCTCTCACAGCCCAGAACAAATATCAGCGATGATCCTGCAAAAGCTGAAATCTGATGCAGAGTCATATATAGGGGAGAAGGTTGCCAGAGCGGTAATTACTGTTCCGGCTTACTTTAATGATGCTCAACGTCAGGCTACTCGCGATGCCGGACAGATTGCCGGACTCGACGTTATGCGGATCATCAACGAGCCTACGGCGAGCGCGCTTGCCTACGGGCTCGACAAACTCGATGAGCAATCTACTATTCTTGTTTTCGACCTGGGTGGTGGCACATTTGATGTCAGTATTCTAGAGATTACCGACGGTGTTTTCGAAGTGAAAGCGACTTCGGGAAACAACAGACTGGGTGGCGATGATTTCGATCAGTGCGTAATCGACTGGCTGATTGATACGTTCGAGCATCAGGCAGGTATCGACCTGGGTCATGATTTGATGGCCATCCAGCGGATGAAGGAGACGTCGGAGAAGACCAAGATTGAGCTGTCTACAGCCATGACGAGCGACATCAATCTTCCCTTTCTCACTGCTAACGACATGGGACCGCTGCATCTCGAGTCGCAGCTGACCAGATCCAAGTTCAACGAGCTGACTGCGCATCTGGTAGAGGCGTGCCGCGGTCCGTTGCAACAGGCACTGGAAGATGCTCAACTGCATCCGGATGAGATCGAGCATATTATTCTCGTCGGCGGTTCTACTCGCATCCCTGCTGTCCAGGACATGATCAGAAGGTTCTTTTCTAAGGAACCCTCTAAGTCCGTCAATCCTGATGAAGCTGTTGCGCTTGGTGCAGCAATTCAAGCCTCCATTCTGTCCGGTGAAGTGCAGGATGTGCTGCTTCTCGACGTCATACCGCTCTCTCTGGGAATCGAGACAGCCGGTGGACTGTTCACCCGCATCATCGAGAGAAACACTACGATTCCAACCAGTCGCACCACCATTTTTACAACCACCGAGGATGCACAAACATCGGTAGAAGTACATGTTCTCCAGGGTGAACGCGAAAAAGCTCGTGACAATAAATCGCTTGCTAAGTTTTACTTGACCGGAATTCCGCCAGCCCCCCGGGGTGTTCCTAAAATTGAAGTGACGTTCGACATCGATGCAGATGGGATAGTCCATTGCAGTGCGAAGGACCATGGCTCCGGCATTATGCACTCGGTGACTATTCAGAGAACCACCGGACTCAGTCCTGAAGAAGTGGAAAAGCTGAAGATTGAGGCAGAGGAATTTGCCGAATCGGACAGAATAGAAAGAGACCGAATCTCTACGCGTGTCAAAGCCGATTCGATGGTGGCAGACGCGGAGAGAACCATCAAGAAATATGGAGAGCGGGTTGAGAAGTCAGTCGTCGACAAGGTATACAAGGCAGTAGACATTGTTAAAGAGTCTCTCAAGAAGGAAGATCCCGATGAATTGAAGTCACTTGTGGCAGGGCTGGACGTAGCGCTCTTGGACTTGGGTCGAGCAATTCACACGGCACAAGTTAAACACACTGAATCCATGCCGAAGAAGAAACGAACCATCTCCGAATCTGGTCCAATCGAGCTCGGCGAGGGCGGACAGAGGAAAGAGAAGGAACCCATGAGCGCCAATCCGGACAAGTAGAAACTCAGGCGCACTTAAATAATGACGGTATCAGCTAACATGTCGAAACGAGACTATTACGACATTCTGGGAGTGTCGAAGACTGCAACAGCCCAGGAAATCAAGAAAGCATTCCGTGGCAAGGCACGTAACCTTCATCCGGACAATAAGGATTCTGGCGATGAAAAAGCCTTCAAGGAGCTGGCAGAGGCCTATGAAGTGCTGTCATCCGAGCAGAAGCGAGCCACTTATGATAAGTATGGACACGAAGGCGTAAAAGGTTCAGGAACGCGCTTCGATAATTTCGACTTCTCTCAGTTTTCCGGTGGTTTGGACGACATAATCGAACAGTTGTTCGGAGCTGGTATGCGCTCCGGATTTGGTGGACGTTCCGGCGGTCCGCAACAAGGCGCGCACCTTCGGTATGACCTCGAGCTCGACTTTCTCGAAGCCGTGTTCGGCTGTGAAAAAGAAATCAAAATTCGCCGCTTGGAAGATTGTAATGAATGCTCCGGCAGCGGTGCCTCTCCAGGCAGCGAAGTCTCGACTTGTACTACTTGCAATGGCGTAGGGCAGGTAAAAGAGCTGGTCAACATGCTTTTCGTGCAGACCTATCAAATTACGACATGCCCTCATTGCCGCGGGCAAGGCAAGAAAATCGACAAACCATGCCGGGGTTGTCGGGGTGAAGGACTGGCTCGAAAAGAAAAAGATTTTTCAGTTTCGGTCCCTGCTGGTGTCGACAATGGCATGAAACGCCAAATTAGCAATGGTGGCGATAAAGGTCCACGGGGCGGTTCGTACGGCGATCTTTTCGTTGTCTTTCACGTGAAAGACCATCCTGATTTCATCAGGGATGGCAACACGATTCATCTCAAACAAGAAGTGTCCTACTCGATGGCGGCGCTCGGTGGCGAAAAAATGGTGCCGACAGTAGACGGTTCGAAAATACTCACTATTCCCGAAGGTATCCAAAGCGGAAACCAACTTGTCATGCGCAATCTAGGTGTTCCGCAGTTGAACAACCCTTCTCGAAGAGGCGATCAGGTCATTCATGTAGTAGTGAAAACCCCGACAAAACTGTCGAAGGAAGAGAAGGAGATCTTTAAACAGCTTGCCCAACTCAAGGGCGAAAAGCTAGTGCTGGACGAGGAGGAACGCAAAGAGGAAACTCGATCTACACCGAGCGGTGAAACAAAACCTTCTCAGGAGAAGTCTAAGCATGAACGAAAGAAAAAGAAAGACTTCCATGAGAAAAAGGAAGACGAGTCCCTTCTGGATAAGATTGTTGATGCATTTCGCCCGAAGAATGATAGTTGAGAGTATAGGTGAATTCGATTCGATGACGTTTTCAAAATGCCGGAGACATGCGGGTGCCCCAGGGTTTTCTCTCGACAAGCGTCAAAGTCAATCAACCAATAATCAATCGAGCGGTTTTGCGTTTGTTTGGACCCAGACTCGATTACCAGGGTTTCTATTTGCCTGCCTGCTGGCTTGTCTGGTGACTGTAGTCACCGCCGGTGAGGCGCAAGCTACTCGATTGCCGACACCATTGAGAAACAGTATCAAGGAGATTTTTCCTGGCGCTCAACTCCGGTTGGATGGTGTCATTAAAACCAAAGAGAACATTCTGTTCATCCCGTTGATACCACATAAATTGTCTGGCGGGAAAAATGACAATGTCACTCTTATTGGCAAATATCCGCAGGGCAATCCATTTCTCTTTCACTTTAGCGACGGTTGGTGCTTTCTGCGCCTTCAGCAATCGACGACACACAGCATTCTAACGATACCGGATGCGACACCAGCCGGTCTGAGGGAAGCCTTGCAGTCGTACCACTTGCCGGAGGATTTGATCGTTCCGGACAATATGTCGGTGGAAGAGAGTCTGTCCAAGGCAGTGGGCGACTTGAATATTACAACCGTGAGAAGGTCCGATCCGGCAAAGGATAAGCCTGTCTCGACTACTACTACACCGGTGCAGAGGGTGGCCAGTCTCGGGCTCGTCACCGTATCATCCCCGGCCACTGGAAAGGTTCTCATTCTCGGGTCCGGATTGAAAGTGGTGGCAGAGCTTCCGACAGACGGTACTCCTGACGGCATGGTTTGCATCGGCAAAAAGATATATATCGCCGATCAATCCAAACACAGAATTCTCATAGTCAATCTGGACAAGAAAGAGTTCGAAGGGCAGATTGATTTGCCGGCGGGATGCGGTCCGAAAGACATAGTTGCTCATCCGTCAGGCAAAATGCTTTATGTATCCGAGTGTGCCACCAATACAGTGGCGGTGCTCGAGTTGGACACCAAAAAGGTACTCTTGCGCACAGTAGTGCCCGCTGGTCCAACGAAACTGGAGATCACACCAAACGGCTTTATGGTCCTCGTGCTCACTTCGGGCGGCAAGTTGGCTTTCATCTCTACCTTGAACCAGAAACTGATAGGTTCTATGGATATCGGTCAGATGCCGTCGACTGTGGTAATCGACAAGGAAGGAAAACGGGCATACGTCACTAGCCGCAACACGGACAGTGTTATAGTTGTAGACCTCGCACACAAGCTCATTGTCGGCAAAATCAAAACCGGTGAAGGTCCAACCGGAATGGTGATGTCTTTTGATGAGAAGAGGCTCTTCGTTGCCAATGCGAAAGCAAATTCGATTAGTGTGATCGATCTGGCTACCGCGCAACGAATCAAGGATGTGCAACTGCCCTTGGAAGTAGAGTTTCCTGGAGATCTTCTGCTCATTCCGGGGGGCAGACATATCATTGTGAGCAGTGCCGCCACTGATACCATTGGCTTGCTCAACATCGACACACTGGCTTTCGAGAGACAAGAAAAGCTCGGTTACACGACCGTAAATCTGCTCTGGACTCCGCTCTAAATTCCATTTGTGGAACTGATCGATGGTACGCATCGAACGAACGGATGCTCAGCGGGACCAGGCGCTCGCCACCCAGGACGCCCGTCTTACCATCGGTACATTCATAGAGCTTAAACTCGATTTACTTGTCAGACGCGCACACGCATGAGTAGCAAGGTCCTTTACAGTTATCGAGCGACCCACGCGCGGACGGGCGGTGCCAGTGACGGACATTTGTGACAGAAGCCGGATTTAAGTGTTCTGCTTTCCCTCACTTCTCAATCGAGCAAGTTTACGAATCAGAG
>CAYTDR010000008.1:0-22619 GCA_964436185.1 uncultured Candidatus Obscuribacterales bacterium
CAGATCCAGGAAAGCCAGGACGGGCCTGCTGTATCTGCGAGCCTTGCACTCCTGCGTTGCTCTGAGTTGCCTGGGAGAGCGCGTGCCCTTCTTCGCCTACCTGATTATGTCCCTGTTCAAGTGACTCTTGTGCCACACAAGCGCCTGCATTGCCGGCCGCCAGGAGAAGAGACAGAGAGAGAGCCAGAAATCGTTGTGTTTGCAGTAAGCACATCGGCAGGTTAGGTCACCTCTTGAAAATGCTCAGTATATTCCATGTCGTTCGAACTGTGTTCTAAAGAAGATATAAAAAGAACTAGAATTTTTTGGTCAAAATTTCTTTCAGCTGCTCGAAGAAGCCCTTCTTTCCTTTGTTTTTGCCGCGTACTCCGTCTTGGTCCTTGATTGTTGCCTGAATTTTCTTTTCCAGAGTCCTGGCTTCGTTGTGTTTAGGATCGATACGCAAGGCGGTTTGCACCTCTGTCAGTGCCAGGGTATTCCATCCGCGAGCGTGATATATCTCGGCCAGCTGATTGTGATATTTCGGATCCTTGGGCACCAGTCGGATAGCTTCTTTCATCGCTGTCTCAGCTTCTTGATAGCGCCGCTTTCTGAGCAAATCTTCTGCGCGCTCCAGGTGCTTGTTGGCCCACTTTACATTGATATTCTCATCCGCGCTCAGCCCCGTGATCGACTCCCGAGGCTTGCCCATGGAACGAGTAGTGGGACCGTCTGGCGACATTACAGCCGTTTCCTCCAGAGAGGCAGAAAGACCCATGCCGGACGGCGACAGACCGGTGGCAGCCTGCGCTTCTGCTTGAGCTTCAGCTTCTTCTTTTTTCCTTTGCAGGAGCCTGACAGCGTCGTACTCTGCGCGCTGGTCCTCGTCGCTAATCACATCGTGAGCGCGAGTGACGCGGGCGAACTCTTTTTGTGCTACTGCCCGCTGCGCTGCATCATTTGGATGCCTGTCAGGATGTAGTTTTTTGGCCAGGTTGAGGTAGGCCCGCTTAATTTCGTCGGACTTGGCGGTCTCACTGACTCCTAAAATGGCATAGTAATCTTCTTCGAAATCTTGCATCCGGCTACTTTATTTCTTGGTTTTTTCGACTAAGAGATACAGGACGAGGCTGGGAGTGGGATTTTGCAACAACTCGTCTTCAAGATAATTCTACCCATCAACGCTGCAGCAATGCCAGGTTAAAGGCAAGTTCGATCAACTTGCACAAACTTATTTAGCAAATTCCCGGCGAATCTAGGCAAATGTCCAGGGTACTCGTCCTGCCACTTCTGCGTTGTCGAAGGATGGCATGCGCCGCCCCTGTGCGCGAATTAGACTTTCCGGCTGTCCCCAAGTGCTAGGACTTTCGTCCGATGGCTTCGACCCAATTCATAAAGAAATTGTAGAGTTATTATTGCCCTGTAAGATGACTTCCCCATAATTTTTACTAGGACCACTCGATTTGAGACCCGTATACTCAAGTCTGCCGACCCTACGTGATGCCTAAAATGAACTAGCTGGAGAAGTAATGAATCTAGATCGTTTCACCAATAAAGCGCAAGAAGCCATCGTCAACACCAAGACCATCTTGACGAGGTTCGGGCATAGCCAGGTTACTCCCGAACACCTTTTGGGGTCTATGTTGGAGCAAGAAGATGGTCTGACTAAGAAGATCATTGAGAAGTTGAAAGCTGATTTCTCCGCGATTTCCAATGACGTCTCCAAATACCTGGAGCGTCAGCCGAAAGGCACGGCTGTCAATATGGCGAAGGATGAACTGCATGCATCGTCGAAGCTCATGCAGATTTTGGAGAGCGCCAGCAAAGAGGCAGATCAGCTTAAAGACCAGTTCATCAGCCTGGAGCATGTGCTCATGGCATTGTGTGATCAGTCCAAGGGGCAGTCCGGCTCCATTCTGAAGAAGTATGGTGTCACGCGGGAAACTATTCTCGGCATTCTCCCAGAGATCAGAGGTAAGAGCCAGGTGACAAGCCAGGATCCCGAGGCTACCTATCAGGCTCTACAGAGATATGGAAAAGACCTGACCGAGGCAGCAGCCAAAGGCAAGCTAGATCCGGTGATCGGACGAGACGACGAGATTCGGCGCGTCATGCAGGTTCTCTCACGGCGCACGAAGAACAATCCTGTGCTCGTTGGTGAGCCCGGCGTCGGCAAAACGGCCATCGTCGAAGGGCTGGCGATGAGAATCTATAAAGGAGACGTTCCTGAAGGTCTAAAGGATAAGATGGTCGTCTCCCTGGACATGGGATCGTTGATTGCTGGTGCCAAGTATCGTGGGGAATTTGAGGAACGCTTGAAGGCTGTGCTCAAAGAGGTGCTTGAATCCTCAGGAAAGATTATTCTGTTTATCGATGAGTTGCACACCGTGGTCGGTGCCGGCAGCACCGGTGAAGGTGGCATGGATGCCGGTAACTTGTTGAAGCCGCCGCTGGCACGGGGCGAATTGCATTGTATCGGTGCCACCACCCTGGATGAATACCGCAAGCATTTAGAGAAAGATCCGGCACTGGAGCGACGTTTTCAAACCGTGCTCGTAGACGAGCCGGATGTGGAAGAGTCCATTTCGATTCTGCGAGGATTGAAGGAGCGTTATGAAGTGCACCACGGCGTGCGCATCAAGGATTCAGCACTCGTCAGCGCTGCCGTACTCGCCGATCGCTATATCACGGACCGGTTTCTGCCGGACAAAGCCATCGACCTCGTTGATGAGGCCGCGGCGCGCATGCGAATCGAGATTGATTCGCTGCCTACCGAATTGGATGAGCTCGAGCGACGGAAGATCCAATTGGAGATTGAACGTGAAGCTCTTCGCAAGGAGACCGACAACGCGTCGATTGACCGGCTCGAGAAGCTTGAGAAAGAGCTCACAGACGTGAGGGAGCGCGCCGATAAATTGCGCGGAAAATGGCTGGCGGAGAAAGAAGGTCTGCACAAAATTCAGATGCTGAAATCAGAGATTGAGGATACCAAGGTCCTGATCGAACAAGCGGAGCGAGCGACAGATCTGCAGAAAGCTGCCGAGTTGAAGTTCGGTACACTCATCGAGCTCGAAAAGCAGTTGAAGGAAGAGACCGACAAGTCAGGACACAAGGCCGGCCAGGGGCTTCTGAAGGAAGAGATAAACGAAGAAGATATCGCCGAAATTGTAGCTAAATGGACGGGAATTCCGGTCACCAAGCTTCTCGAGGGTGAGGTGCAAAAACTGCTCAGACTGGAAGACCATCTGCATCTCAGAGTGATCGGTCAGGAAGAGGCCATTCAAGTAGTATCTAATGCGGTGCGCCGGGCGCGGGCGGGCCTTAACGATCCCAATAAGCCGATCGGCAGCTTCTTGTTCCTTGGACCTACAGGTGTCGGTAAGACGGAACTTGCCAAAGCGCTAGCCGAGTTCCTCTTCGATGATGACTCAGCCATGATTCGCATCGACATGTCAGAGTATCAGGAAAAGCACACCGTGGCTCGCCTTATCGGTGCGCCACCAGGATATATAGGGTTCGATGATGGCGGTCAGCTCACCGAGGCAGTTCGCCGCAAAGCATACTCCTGCGTACTCTTTGACGAAGTAGAGAAGGCTCATGCTGATGTATTCAACGTCTTGCTTCAGGTCCTCGATGATGGAAGATTGACAGACTCTAAAGGTCGCGTTGTCTCGTTTAAGAACACTGTCATTATCATGACCTCAAACATCGGCAGCCATCACATCCTCGACTATCAGTTGCGGGCCGCTATCGAAGGCGATGCAGCTTACGATGGCATGAAGCAGAAGGTTCTGCAGGCTCTTCGTGAGCACTTCAAGCCGGAGTTCCTCAACCGAATCGACGAAACGGTTGTCTTCCATGCGCTCACCGCGGAGCAGTTGAAGAAGATCGTCAGTATTCAGGTGGGTCTCTTGAACAAACGGCTAGTAAGCCGCAAGATGCAGCTCAATGTTAGCGAGGATGCAGCAGACTGGCTGGCCCAGACCGGCTATGATCCCGTATATGGTGCTCGACCACTGAAGCGATTGATTCAGAAGGACATCGAGAACCCGCTATCGTTGTTGCTTCTGAAAGGAGACTTCAATGATGGAGACACTATTAACGTCGATGCCGTCGATGACAAGCTGGTCTTCAAGAAAGCGGACGTTTTGGTCTCCGTGTAGGTCGCCGATTCGCTGCGGTATCTTGGCTGAAGTGTGAGGCTGGAACTCCGGTCAACATTCGCAGCCGCCCTCATGACATAGCTCTGCTCAAATGGAGCGCCGGCATTTGCCATAGTGCATCGTGCAAAAGTGCAAGGTGTACCTGCACTCTACCTGCACTCTACCTGCACTCTACTTCTTGCCCACGTACCCTTTTGTGCCGAAGACGGTCGAGAGAAGATCTCGACCTCTTATCAGGCGACGGAATCTGATGTCAGCCACGGACCCATCTTCCTCGTAAGTGGAGCGCATACCGCTGCCGCCTTCATTGAATTTCCGATATTTGCCACCGGCTCTGTCGACATCCGGACCGAGCAAGTTGATAGGAAATTGCCATCTGAAAGCGAAATCTCCCTGAGGTGAAATGGTGGGCAGTGCGCCAATTCCGACCGGAGGAAGGGGCGGAACGCTGGAATTCTTTTCCGCTCCATACCCGGAAAAGACTGCATTCCCGCTCACGAATCCACCTCGACCGTTGCTTTGATGAGCGGAAGAGAGCAGATCGTCGAAATCGTTGTCCATCGGCTCACCGCGATGCCGTCCACCCAATGAGCCGTACCGTCTGCTGTAGATGCGAGCGTACATGTCATAGATAGGGGTGAATTCAGCAATGCCGGCCTTTATCTCGACAGCCGGAATCAGCGGGGGAATAGCTGGAATGATTGTCAGGTCGACAGGCTTCACTTCGAACTTACTGGCACCATTCTTGATGGCTGTAAAACATTCGACGAAGTTTTGTTTATCGCTGATTACCCAGTATTTGGATGGTTTAATTTCGGCACTTTCGTAGTAGATAACACCATCTGTGTCGAAGCGATAAACATGGGCAACGCCGCACGGAATGGAACCAGAAGCGGTATCAGGGGGTGGTGGCCAGCTGACGTTTGCACCTTGCGGAATAAATTGTGTGTAGTGCATTCCGACTATGGAATCGATGTTCGCTTTTGTCCCGGCTCTCCTGATCCAGTCATAGATGGCGAGCTTGCAGACAGAGCCTGCCAGAATATCAGGATCGGTGGAACTCAGCGGCCATGAGGTAGAGCTGTCCGAGAGCTGGCTGCCCGAGGTTACCGGATAGTCGCCCGAAGTTGCGGCGAGAAAGTTGGATGTGTCACTACTCTCTTGAAGAAAACCGGAGTATAAGTCGAGGGGTTTTTGTATTGCCTCTGCACCATCGGGAACGCCATCAGGGAAACTCAGTGTGAGGGCGCCTGGCGCTGGTCTGGGGTTGTAAACACTGGCAGGTTGCGCACAAGCGACAGACGAAAGTACGTGACTACCATGCGCGTCGGTGTTTACTTTTTGTTGCGCTTCCGCCTTGACGATGGTGGGGAATTGATAGGGAAGGTCTGGATCGGTTGTCTGCCAGCGGTCCGGATTAACAATTCGAATTGCGTCTCCAATTCCGGCGAAAACGAAATTCACACCTGCCAGGGGCATGTTGACGTAGGCCTTGTAAAAACCGCCGGCAGTATTGTTGTTGTCGAGAGTCCCGTCTGCGGTTTCCGGTTGAGGAACAGAAACATTGGTCACCAGATCCTTCGCGATACCAAGCTCGAGTTTGAGTGACTCTTCGACATAGTTGGAGGAACCGGTCATGCGAATGCCGTTGGCTTTGTACGCTGCCAGAGCCGATGCATGAGGTTTGACTGGGACCCCGTTGCGGTCGACTGCGGTTCCGCCTGGCTTTATGGCATTTTTCAGTTTCGTGATTAGCTTGGATGCTGCAACCTTGGCTTTTTCGAGGTCTTGTTTTGCCAGAATCTTCCATTCCGGGGCTGCTGCCACCAGGTCGGCCTGGCTGGCAATCAAGTAATCCAGTCTGGCGGTGCCTATCAGAGTATTTATGCTGTAAACCGATGTATAAAAGTTATCCGCTGCTGTCGTTAAAGACCCCGTAGGTGCGGCATCGGAAAGTCCGACAAATCCAAAGTCCGGGTCCTCGATGACGATTTTGCTCATATCGCGTGCCGCGGCGAGTGCAGCGGCCTCGATTGCAGTTTTCTGCTCGGAGCTGGAGCCGAAGATTCGTACATAACCGATGGCGAAAAGTGCGATGGTTACGATGACGAACACGATAGCAATGATCAAGATAAGTACGTTTCCATGCCTGCGACGTGGAACGCCAGCGATAGATCTGGACATGCTAGTTCTCCGAGATTCCTTTTTTATTTCTATTAAACTACTGAGGAAACCACGAGTCTTGATTCTAGATATACCAGATCATCTATCCACCTATATAAATCGGCAGCAGTTTTAATCATACGCAACGCGAAACCGCCATGCAGGGTTGATTTATACGCGTTTCTAAACGCCAATCAGCGGTGCCCTTGTTGGCGCTCCTTTTCGAAAACGATCATTCAAACTGACTTGGCCTCCGCCGAGACTCGGAGTTCATGCAGCGCCTTTTCACCAATATCGGAGTGTCTTGACTGTTTTTTGATTCGAGGAGAAACAGCAAAGTTGTCCGAGGTGATGTGAAACATGTGACATGTCATTCTGGTGTCACCTTGGTCGCCTAGTATGTGTGCATGGAAAGCGTCGGCGAGGAGACAAGTTACTTACACTCAATTATTCGCGAGCCGGGGGACACGATTCGAGGAGGTTGAGAATATGGTAGATTCGATTACTAATTATGATTTTACTCCACAGGTCGAGCAAGGCTCTGCCAGTGCGTGTGAAGATCTCGCGGCTTCTTGTTGGAGCCCGGATGATCGGCGTGACAGCAAGCCGGCAAGTGATACTGGCGATGGTGCTGCTCCGAAGGTTGATACTCTAAAGCAGAAACTGGAGGCAGAGCGCAGGCATACAGAAGCTTCAGGCACGAAGAAGCCTGAATGGAAGAAAGGCGAGCCTGATACCATTCATACAGAAGCTGAGGCACCCACTAATGATGAGATCACTAAAGCTTTAGAACGTGCCAAGACGACGATTAAGAATCCGCTTGCTCTCGATCTCTACGACGATCTGGTGCAAGGGAAGATGGGTCATTTCGGTTGGACTATGCATGGTCTGTCGAGCGACAAAGAAGGCATGGCTAAACTGCGCGAGGCTGTAGACGAGCTCAATAAACATCTCCGATATCCGGTCGAGATTGTCACCGGAGAGGGAAACCCGCCTGAGCTTGGATTGAAGTTCAAACCATATCATTACGAACGACCCAGAGATCCTGAAAACCCGCGAGATTTGTTGGGACACAGCGAAAAGCTTTCACTGACCATCTGGAGTCACGGCAAGTACGAAGCGAAAAGTTCATTTGTCTTCGGCAATCAAGGCGGCAATCTGCCCGCTGGACTGGCGGAATCGGAATACAGGCTGAAGCGCATGCTCGTCTCTTCTCTCAAGTAAGTAAGTTACTGACATTGCCGGCCGCGAGTCGGCATTGTCAGTGAGAAAATGGACTTTGGAGAAACTGAATTCGGTGTTGCACAGTTCATTCGTCAATGGCGCACCGTTATCGCAGGCGATGACATTCAAGCTTCGCCCACGCACCAAATCAGCGCACTCGTCCCAGTATTCTCTTTCCTGGACGGTTTTCCGATTTGCCTTCGACTTTGTCGTGAAAGTCCGGATCTGTTTTCTCTAGGGTGGTTGCATCAGGGGGGCTATTCCCTATTTGCTCGGCAGGCTTCACGTTCGATTGCGCTTCCGTGGTGGCGGCATCCGGTTTTTTCATGTTCGAGCTTAACGTAGTGAATGCGAAGAACAATCCGCTCAGGACAATTACAACCAGGACAGCGCCCAGGAGCGCAACGTTCGATTGGCTTCGTTGGGGAAGCTCCGAAGGTTTTCTCGCCTCGGCGAACGACTCTATTTTATCCTGCCTGTATTGACTGACAAGAGAATTCAGGTCCTTGGACAAAGCCTCCTTTCCAGCCGCCCGTTCCTGGGCTTTGGGGGCGGTGCTGACGGATTCTTCTTGAACTCGCTTTCTTCTTCGCCGTACGACTCTGAACGGCGATACTGCATCTGGTGGCTGACCAATTGCTGACCACCAGGCGCCTAGCGCCTCTTTTAGCTCAGTGACAGAAGCCTGGCGTTCATCAGGGTTCTTTTTCAACAACCTGATGAAGATCTGATCGAGCAGATCGAGGGCGGGGAGATCGCGTCGAAAATCGCTAATTCGAAACGGCAGCACATCCGGATTACAATGAGCTTCAATCAATGACAAATCATGCTCGCCTTCATACGGCAGCTCGCCGGTGATCATCTCGAATGCCATGATTCCTAATGAATAAAGGTCAGAACGGAAGTCTAGAGGTTTTCCCAAGCAATGCTCCGGACTCATAAATGCCGGCGAGCCTAAGAGAACGCCTGAGGCTGTCAGCCTCTGCAGATCATCCTGAATTCTGGCCAGACCGAAATCCAGCACTTTGACTCGCAAAGCGCCTCCCTGATCGATGAGCATTACGTTATCCGGCTTCAGGTCCCGGTGAATAATGCCCATGTCATGCGCGAATTCGAGCGCATCGCAAATTTGGGCCAGGATAGTACAAATGTCAGCGACTTCCTCGATTCGAGCGACATAGGAGAGATAGTTGTGAAGCGTTCTGCCTTCCAGAAGCTCCATGATGAAGAACGCCTGTCCATCTGGTGTTTGAAATCTATCTAGCGCTTTGACGATGTTCACATGTCTCATATCCATGTGAATTTTGATTTCGCGCATGAACCTCCGGGCCACTGTCGGCTCAACGAACTTGAGAGTCTTGGCGGCAACTATTTGATCGGTATGCATATCCATGGCTCTATAGACAACCGACATACCGCCTTCGCCAATGACGTCGAGAACCTGATAGCGACTGATGACGCTCCCTGTTCCTGTCTCGTTCGGTGAAAGTTTCTCCAGCTCCTCTGAAGGGATTCTAGACCAGCCTCCTCGGTCGTCGGTACCCAGGAGTTCAGGCACCTGCCATGGTGACCTGGATGCTCGCACGTCTTCCGATTTCGCTTCAGATTCGGCTTCGATGTGATCTTCGCCTTCTTGCTCTTCCTCTTCGCCTTGCTCGGGCAGTGGAGGATTTTCATCAGGTAAACCATTAACGACTGCCTTGTGCCACTGGGCGATGGCATATTCGAAGTCTTTGACTGTCGGGTATCTGTCTTCTGCTTCTGTCTCCAGTGCAATATTTATGATTCTGTTGAGCTTCACCGGGCATGGAATGTTGGTTTCCATTGAATAAATCGGCGGCGGGCGCCGATCCGGATCGCAATGAGCTCTCATCACCGCTACCGGATTGTTTTCGAAGTAAGCCATCTTACCCGTGAAAAGCTCGTAGGCGATCAAGCCGAGCGAATATACGTCAGAACGAGCATCCAGTTTCATTCCGGTGCACTGCTCCGGGCTCATGTAAACAGGTGAGCCGACGACCTGACCGGTCTTGGTGAGCTTTTGCAACTCGTCTTGCAGTTTGGCGATGCCGAAATCAACCACTTTGGCCTGAATCTCGTCATGCTGCTCTACCACCATGATGTTGCTGGGTTTCAAGTCACGATGTATGACGCCTTGCCTGTGTGCATAATCGAGGGCTGAGGAAATTTGTTTCAACAAGTAGAAGGCATCGTCTGCATTCTGTATGCCGCCACTTTCTTTGATCAAGTCTTGCAGAGAGGCGCCTTCGAGATATTCCATGGCGAAATATGTGATGCCGCTGGCCTCATCGGTAAGACAGTCTAGAGCCTGGACAATGTTGAGGTGTTGCAGCTTGGCGTGCACCCTCACCTCCTGTCCGAACCTTGCCATCATACCCGGTGCCATAGTCGCCAACACCTTGATTGCCACAGGTCGATCGAGGAATACATCGACGGCTTTGTAGACTCGTGCCATTGCTCCAGCGCCGAGCATTTGCACAACTCGATACTTGCCTACGAGGACTGAACCCACCATCTGATCGGCTGCTCCGCCCGCACTCGGCGGGGCGCTCATTTGTGTCTTCTTTAGCAGTGCTTTTAGGGATTCCGTCATGATCACACTCTTACTTCAGCCATTCTTCGTTGAATCGGCGATACTCGATCCTGAATCTGTGCCTCCGGCCTAGATTGTTGGCGGAACTGATGGTGCCTTCCCTGTAGATGTCTCGCAACAATGCGGGATTGAATGGTGGCACTCGATTTTTTCTGTTTCTCTGATCGTTGGTCTCTCTAAGGGGCGCCAAGAGCCCGTTCTTCTTCTGTTTCTTGCCTGACCGTTTGCCAGCTTTTGTCCCTGTCAGTGGGCTCTCATCATCGTCGAAGGGTATTTCATCTTCCGGACCGTGCCTGCTAAATCCATCAATCAATTTCTGCGATGCAGAGACGAATGCTTCATTGAGCTCATCATGCCACCTGATACTCACAATACAGACGAGGCTGAGGGCACTGCAGGCGATGACACCTTTGGCGACCAGTTTGCCGATTGATTCCGCCGGCGCCCGGCGTGGACCTTTGCCGTCAGCAAATTCGGATATCTTCATTACCATCGATAGCTCTTGCTCATTTTGTTTGTGTCGCAAGAGAATCATGTGCCTGACGGCAGAAGACAAATCTTTGGTTTTTCTGTCACCCTCATCAATAGTCTCATCAGTAGAGAGTGACTGTGAGATCTCTGACTTGCGAGTGGCGCGTGCGGCTTCCATCCAATCCATCAGCCCATCTTCGAATTCCTTGACCGATTTGATTTGGAGGTTGACATCGGTGTTGGAAGCGTCTTCCAGAAGCTGGATGAATTCGTCTACACTGCCAAGATCCGAGCGGCAATCGGCGAGCGATTCATAGCTTTTGAACAGAGAAAGTTGATCGCACATTTCATCGCACGAGAGCATTTCGCCGGGCAGCTCATTGGTTGCCAGAAAATAGGCAATCAATGCCAGGCGAAGAATATCGGCTTGCACAGTAGCTTGCTGAAGAAGTCCGGCATTACCGGAGACGACACTGACATTATTTTCTTCGAAACCATCAATCTTTACGAGAACCTTGCCGTTCACTTCTCCGAGCAGGATTCTATCGGGCGACAGGGCACCATGGGGGATACCATGCTCATGGGCATAACTGACCCCACAGCAGATTTGCAGAAGCAGCTCGGCCAGCTCTATATCATGCGCCATCGGCCCGGTCGAGGAGATTAGCTCTTCGAGCTTGATCAGGTTGTTCAAATCCTTGATCAGATAAGGCTGACCCGTCTCCGACTCATGCACCGCCAGTGGTTTGAAGATGTTTTCGTGATCGAGGGCCAGGTAGTCACGAACGACTTTTTTAAATGACTCGATCGAGGCCGGGTCTTTAGATTTGACTGTGACGACCAGGATTGGATGATTGGTGCCTAAATCAAGACCTTTGTATTGAACAATGGCCCCATTGTCTCCGACAAGTTCATCGATGCTGTAGCGGTCGAACAGCAGTTGCCCAGGTTCATTTGCATTATTCTGGGCTGTCTTTTCGTGTTCCCCAGACGATCCTGAGGATCGAGCCTTTATTTTGGACTCCGAGCTCATCGCTAAACTTGCCTCGCTGCCAACGTGGGCTGGCTCTCCTGTGTTAAAGGCTGTAATCAATTATTCAATATAGCCGATCGAAACTTCGATTGTGCAAGAAATCTCAGGCTCGACGCTTCTCTTGCGTCTTCCTTGCCGCACGGGTGCGTGCGGCAAGGAGTTCATCAGCGTGCTCGGACGCCCATTGTTCCAGCATCTCCAGCACCGGAATCAGCGTCTCTCCCAGAGGGGTCAAAGAGTACTCGACTCTGGGAGGCACCTCGGCATATACTTTCCTTACCACCAAACCGTCTGCTTCCAACGCTCGCAGTTGGCTGGTCAGGACTTTTTGCGTCACACCTTTGAGGGAGCGCATGAGTTCGTTGAACCGTTTCGTCCCCCCTTTCAGCTTGCAGATTATTACTACTTTCCATTTGTCGGAGATCATCGCGATCGTCGCCATAGTTGGACACTCTAACCTGTTGCCCATGGAAGTCCTCCTTAGTATCCAAATGGTAACTATAGAACGTTATGTATACTACAGAACAATTTGGTGCCTACTTGCATATTGATACTATCGATTCTATGCTATGCCTAGCATGAGTTGCAACCTCTCGGAAAAACGGAGACCATTGATCCTCCGTGAGGCTGACGATTAGGGAATTACACAAGAAAGGAGTCTAATCATGGCAACAGAAACACTAAGCAAAGAAGCTCAAGCGGCAGTAGAGTTTTTCGAGCGCAAGCTTGCCTTTGAGATCGGTCCAGTCGGAGTGAAGTACGCACTCGAGCAGAAAGAGCCGATTCAAATTGTCGACCTGCGCACGGCTGAGCTTTATGAAAAGAGCCACCTCCCCGGCGCAATCAATCTCTCGATTGAAGAGCTGGAGAAGTCTCAGGAGAAACTGGATAAGAACAAAACCGTTGTAGTCTATTGCTACAACCACACCTGCCATTTATCGGCCAAGGCAGCTCTCGTGCTCGCCAAAAAAGGCTTCAATGTGAAGGAGTTGGTTGGCGGCTTTGACACTTATGCCAAGGCAGACATGAAGTTGGAAGGAAAAGCGGCTCAAGGCAGCTGTTCCTCCCATAGCACCTGCGGCTAAGTCTAATCCTAAGGCAGCGAACTGCTGGCTTGGCATTTGCAGTGATTTTAATTGGCGGGAGTCTTCTTGGGCTCCCGCTTTTTTATCGCATGACAAAAGTCCAGATAGCCGCAATCATAAGGAAGGCGAGGATAACGACAACGCCGATGAGCACGAAGTTTGGGCGACGCTTTGTTGTTTCTTCGGCGGGTTGAACGTTGAGCACGGTTCTCAAAGTGTTTTTCTGCTCGAGTCGCAATTGTTTGAATGCAGTGATCTCTTCGTTGCCATCTTCGAACGGCTGATGCTCGTCAACAATAATTGCTTCCTGATGGTCTTGAATAGTCTGTATAGCTTGCCGCTCAGGCACCGTATATAGAGCTTTGAGGCGTTTAATCACTTCTACTTGCTCAGCTGGATTATCTTCTCGCTCGATTGCTTCGTGCCACATTGTCATCGCGGTGCGAAACTCGGCCGCCGTAGAGAAGCGATCGCCGGAGTCCGTTTCCAGCGCCCGCATTATGATGTTGTTCAAATGCTTGACCAGCCGTAGTTCCGGTCTGGTGTCCATCAGCGGTTTCGCTTTTCTCGTCGGATCACAGTGTGCAGCCAGCACGGTCATAAGGTTTTGCCCTTTGTAAGGAACAGAACCGGTGATGATCTCGTAGCAGAGAATGCCCAGTGAGTAGACGTCCGATCTGGTGTCCACTCGCTTGCCTGGACACTGTTCCGGGCTCATGTACATCGGTGAGCCAACAGCTGTGCCTGCTTGAGTTAGACCTGTGGTCTCTCCTATGGGCTTGGCGATCCCGAAATCGAGCACCTTCACCGCCATTCCTTGCGGGCTCTCATGGAGAAAAATGTTAGCCGGTTTCAAATCACGGTGCAGAACGCCGGCATCATGGGCATGCTGGAGGGCATCGGAAACCTGCACGATTATCGACCAGATATCTCTCTCCCGTTCGACCCAACGGGCATAATGCAGATAATTCTGCAAGCTCATGCCGTCAAGAAATTCCATCACGAAGTAAGTCTCACCATCTTCGGAAAGACAGTCGATAGCTTCTACGATGTTCTTGTGTTTGAGCCGACCGTGGATGTTCACTTCTCTCGCAAAACGAAGGATGGTTTCCGGATCGTCGCTGTTGACCTTCTTCAAAGCCACAAGCCGACCAGACTCTCGATCGTTGGCTTTGTACACCGTAGCCATGGCGCCTTCGCCAAGAATGTCCAGAACTTCGAAGCGCTCGAACAAGGTCTTGCCAACGATAGCCATTGGACTGACCTTGGCATTCTGTGGACCTTGATCCATCCCGCTTTGACCCCAAGACTGGCTTTCGCCTGAATCAGTCATTTGAAGGTCCTGTCATTTGCGAGGTAACCTCTGTCATTCCTCAAGTAGAACATCATCCTCTATTGCTTACCCACTCTGACATAGACACAACCGTGATTCAAGTAGGAGAAGGAGTTGCCGTCTGTTTGCGTGCTCCAAAAATGAACAGTGGCGGATATTTATGGCGAAACATTCTGCATCTTGAGATTGAGCCTCTTCACAATCCCCTGGTACATCTCGTAGACCAGCCTTTCCTTTTTGTTTCTCGAGACTATCGCGTAATCACATTGAAGCTTTGCCTGTTTGTAAAAGTCATAGGCTTTCGATTTGCCACCCTCACTGGTGTAGCAATCTCCCAGCGATTCCATTACTGATGCGAGCGCGGGATGATGTTCGCCAAGTTTATTGCGCTGAATCAAGAGGGCGAGCTCCAGCTCTTTTTTTGCTGTCGAGATCTGTCCGCAGTTTCGGTGGCAATTGGCAAGGTTTGCCAGATCTTGCGCAAATTGCGGTGAATCTATGCGTCCAGCGGCTTTCTGGGCGGCGACGATTTTGTCAGCTACCTTCAGGGCATTTGAGTAATCGTTCTTTTGGGTCCAGTATGAGTACAGCTCGCGTGCACCTCCCAGAGCGTTGGTGCCAAGGTTGTCCGAGACTACTTCTCCCAGTAGTTGATCGGCTCTTCGGGACTCCTCTACATCACCTCGGTCCTGATAGGCGGAAGCGAGATTCACAAGGCTGGTCAGGAACCGTGAGTCTGAGCGAGCCGATTGAGCTGATTGGCGAAACGCCTGCCGGAAGAAGTAATCTGCTTCCCAGTAGTCTCTTTTCAGCAGCTCATTGTCGCCTGCTCTGAAGTACTTGGAAAATCTCGTATCTGCTGGGTCTGAGGCCAGAACTGCTACCAGCTCCACACCTTGCATGAGTTCGTTGATCCCCAGTATGCCGGCGTCTGCGCCAGTGATCTCCCGGTTGCTAATCATCACTTCTGTAAAACTACCAGGATCGGTCTCCATATATCGCACGACCACGCCGCAGATACTGCCCGGATCCGCATGCACAAGAGTGCGAGAAATGAGAAGAGCGTCGGTTTTTCGTGTGGCGATGCCATTTGACGGGTAATGCCAGAGCTCGACGATGGCTACGTTTCCTTGCAATGACAGGTTGGCGTTCGTTCCGGCTGGAACTCCCTTCTGTCCTCTAATACGTTGCAAGAGTTCGGATTCGGTCAGAGCTAGTGAGGGCTGGAGCGTGGCGAGCAGAACACAAACCGGCAACAATATGGCCGGTCTTCTCAGTCGAAAACGCCGTTTCAGCTGTCGAATACTGACTCCTCGATGCTTCTAGCAGCTCTATATCTGACCAGGTCGACCTGACGATTCAGATTTTATCACTGTCGGCGGCCGTCATGACGTACTGCGAGATCGCCTCCTCGACTACGGTTTTCAGGCTCAGATTTCTTTGTCTGGCAACCTCTGCGCAGTCCTCGAATTCGGGTTTTACGTTTACGATTTTGCCACTCTTGTCGCGTGCCAGCTTTACCCGAATTGAGCCGGAGTCGCGAACGGTGACGGTGTGGAACTCTCTCAGAGCTGCCAGGCGCCTGACCGTCGATGTGCGAACTCCAATTGTTGATGTCTCGGTGAGTACAACTCTCTCTAGATGAGGTCGGTCTTCCAGGCTAGACAATACTGTAAGGACATGACCGGCCCTTCCTTTTTTCATCATCGCCGGTGCGATGGTGACATCCAGTGCGCCCTGTTGCAGGCATAGTTTGGCGGCATGAGCCAGCACATCGGGCGGGCAGTCATCTATGTTGGCCTCGATCACTGCGATCAACTCTTCCTGAAAGTCATCACTGCCAACTAGCAGATCGTGCTCAGATTGAGCCGTATTTAGAAAAGCTACCGCGCTTGCGCCCTGCGCGTTGTTACTCGAGCTTTCACCGATCATGATGCGAACGACATTGGGGTGGGACTTTGGGTTGAATCCTCCGGCACCGTATCCGATACTATCGACATGAGTTAGCGCCGGTGGTGCGCCCCAGGCACTGCATATGGTGGTGAGAATTGCAGCTCCGGTTGGAGTGAGACATTCGTAGTCCAGTACCAGTGAAGAGGTCGGTGCACCAGATTCCTCCAGCATATAAGCGACTGCGGGAGCAGGGACGGGATAGAGTCCATGGTCGGTTTTGACCAGTCCTCTCCCCAAGGTTAAAGGTGAAACGATACTCTTCTCAATACCGAGCAAGTCATATCCGATTGCGAATGCCACCACATCCACTATCGCGTCTATAGCGCCGACTTCGTGGAAATGAACTTGCTCCGGTGGTACTCCATGAACCCTGGATTCCGATTTGGCCAGGGTATTGAAGATCCCTTTTGCTAGATCTTTGGCTGCTTTTGAAATTTTTGATTTTTCGATGATCTCGGTGATCTCGGCAACGGATCGGCCGTGATGCTCGTGACTGTGCGAGTGTTCATGGCTGTGTTCATGACCATGTTCATGACGGTGCTCATGATTATGTACAGGGCTGTGTTCATGTGCGTGATCGTGATGGTGGGAATGGTCGCCTTCATGAGAGTGGTCATGCTCATGCGAACGATCGTGCTCGTGCGAATGCTCGAATGTGTGACTGTGTGCGTGCGAATGAGTGATGGTACTGTTGGCAGTCGTGTGGTGATGCTCGTGTGCGTGGCTGTACTCGTGCGTATGTGTGAAGGTATTCTGCGACCCTGGCTCGCCAAACACCGAAGATGATCCGCTCGACTCCTCCTCATAGACCCCGTCGGGATTAAGGCAACGAACGGAAAACCTTTTTGACACAATGGCGCATCGCACTACGTCCTCCATGGCAATTTGAAAGCTGCCTTTGGGGAGAGCGATCTTCTCTATTTCGGCTTTCCATCGTTCGACATCAAGTCCAGCTGCAACAAGCGCCGCGTTCAACATATCCCCGGCTGCTCCGAACGTGCAATCAAAATAGGCGACTTTCACGCGTTAACCCCCACTCAGTCCTATCAACGGCTACATTTTAGTCCAAGAAATTGCCATAAAATCGGATCTATATGCCGACCGCAACATCTCGATTAATTGAACGCCGGCTTTTCCTAAATGTGCAAACGATTCCCGATGGATGAGAAGAAACGGAGAGAAGTTCCTGTACGTCGTGAGGAAGTCACGCCTTGGCTACAACTTCACATCCTCGAGTTCCATGTCGGAGGAAAGATCGAAATTGGCTTCGGTTCGCTTCTTCAATTCTGAAAACCGTTCGTTAATGACAACGAGATGCTTCCTGCCCGGAGTCAGGACCATCTCGAACTTGCCATTTCTGCCCGTTCTAACCGCGCCACCACCGTAAACACGCTCCGTAGGGTTCTTGGAATGCTGTTCGCTATAGACCTTGACGATCAATCCCGACAATCCTTTCTCCCCGCTGCACACCCGACCTGTGACAAGGAAGCCGCGCTTGAGGTTAACGATAATGCTTCTGTCGGTGTCGCCAGCGATGTTGTCTATGGTGGCGCAAGCAAGTTGGCTGTCCTTATCTGGTAGAACTTCCAGATAGCAGGGCGGGCTCTTTTCATGAAGGAATTTAAAACCGCCTTTTCCGTCTGTTTTTGACGTCAACGAGACGCTGCCGTCTTTGGTCCACAAGTTAACTCGAACACTCTTCAGCGGTTTGCCCGCCATGTCTACAACACGTCCGGAGATTGTGTTCTGGGCCACATACTTCTCTTCTCGCCCGTATGCTGAGCCCGGAAAGTCTGCTTGCATAACGAAAAGTAAAAGAAAGAACAATGCAGCCATCGAATTTCGTTTCATTGCTTGCCGCTTAATCTGCATTCACACCAACTCGTGTTCTCTTGTAAACTATGGACAGCTAGACATAATCTTAGCAATACTCTCGAACGAAAGGAGAGTGGAGAGCAATGGCGATCAAGATTGGCTCCATGATAGTACCAGGGCGGGTTTATGTGCCGCCGATGGCAGGAATTACGGATATCGTTTTCCGCCGCATAGTCCGGCACGTGGACAAAGGCTGTTTGATGTCTACCGAAATGGTATCCAGCAAGGGGCTCGTGCACAGGCCGGAGTGCAGAATCATGGATCTGGATGCTAACGAGAATCCGATTGGCATTCAGATTTTTGGGCATGAGCCTGACATTATGGCAGCGGCAGCTCAGTTGGCAGAAGCAAAGGGCGCCGATTTCGTCGATATCAATATGGGCTGTCCCGTGCCGAAAATCACGAACGGTAAAGATGGCTGCGCCTTGATGCGAGAGCCCGACCTGGCTAGAGAAATTGTCACAACGATGGTCGCTACCGTGAAAATTCCGGTGACAGTGAAATTCCGGCTGGGCTGGGATGATAACTCGAGAAACTGCGTCGAGTTTGCCACCATGCTGGAGGAAGCAGGGGCGAAGGCATTTACCGTCCATGGCAGGACTCGTCAACAACGGTATACAGGCACTGCCGACTGGACTCTTATCGGCAGAGTGAAAGAGGCTGTTTCCATTCCGGTCTTCGGAAACGGCGACGTAAACTCACCGGAAGATGCTGCGCGGTTGCTAGAAATGACTGGCTGTGACGGTGTGGCAGTGGCCCGTGGAACGCTCGGCAACCCTTGGTTGATTCCGCGAATTACCAAATATCTTGATTACGGCATCCTTGACGATCCGCCCGAGACGATTGATCGTTTGTGTTTGGCCCTTATGCATTGCCTCGGTCTGATCGAGTACAAAGGCTTGCGCGTAGGAACGAACGAATCCAGACGGCACTTGACGCACTATACCAAGGGCATTCAAAACGGAGCGCAGTTTCGATCGCGCCTGACGCAGGTATCGAGCGTCGATGAAGTTGTCGATATTCTCTCGGAGCTAGCCTTCGTTACTTGTGGCAAGGAAGGCAGGGACCAGCTCTTATCAGTGAAAGAGAATCATGATCTCGACAAGGGCAAACATCCAGGCGAAGGGCACACCGATAGCGAAGAAAGTTTCCAGTCCCCAGTCAATCTGGTTGCCGTCTCTCCAGTCGCAGAACCAGAGAACGCCGTTCAGGAAAGGTGTTACGCACCAGCCCATAATGCCGGCTAGCAAAGCGACGGTTAAGATGATCGACCAGAAATCCATTTTTGTTACCTGGCTCTCTATGAGCTCTTACATCATCGGTCGGTGAGACCTGGATGAGGGGCTGCGCTGGGTGGGCAACTTTCAGTCTAATCGTATTCTGTTGTTTGACAACTGGGAATTCTCCCACCCTAGACGGCTAAAACCCAGATTTCATCAAGAAAATCCAAAAGAAGTCGTCAAGAGGAAAGCTCTTAAATGTCTGTATTTGTGACATTCGGCGGCGAATCAGGGAGAACGCGGGGAATTGTTCTTCGAATCTTCTTCCGTCAGAGAGCCGCTTCGTTGGCTGGTGCGGACGGAAAAAATCAGGGATAACCAGGGAAAATTTCGTTGAGTTTATTCCTGTCGGAGATGCCTACTTGTACTTGGGCTGATCATCCATGTCCAGAAAGATAGTCTTCTCCGGAGGCCAGGCACGAGAGAAAAAATGGCTATGCTCAAGATGCGGCGAACGACTTCTCAAGCAAGAGTTCGTTGGAAAGAGTGGCAAGCGAACAAAAGCACAAGCCTTATACTCACTTCACTCCACAGACTACTAATTTGCTGGGATGTGGTGTCAATTGACACGAGATAAGGCTTTCCACGACATGATTATGCATGCCGGAAATTTTAGTTATTGTTGATGCAGTCTAATAGACGTGATAGCCGGATGGCGAGATCAGGATGGTTCCATCTCCCTCAGCTGCCACCATTTGCAACGCTTGTATTACTGCGTTAGTGGTTTTGTGAGGCTCTCTCGTCTCGTTTTTGATCTGTTTAGCACGCTGAGCAACTCTCAATACGAGCTCATAGCGATTCGTGCTTTCGTCAAGTAGCTGATCAAGAATGTTTGTTGTACTCATTTTGGCGCAACTTTCTCTGGTTTGATTCTCAATCTCTCAGCATACACGATATGTTCTAGATTTCGTATGGCATCTTCCAGATTGTCATTTAGAACTTCATAATCGAAGTAGTGGCGCTGAGTCATCTCCTCTCTTGCTTTACGCAGGCGCAAGGTCAGTTTCTCTTCGCTATCGGTGGCTCGTGTTCTTAATCGTGATTCAAGCTCTTCTAAAGAGGGTGGAACAATGAATATCAGCACTGCCTGAGGACATATTTCTCTGACCTGACGAGCTCCCTGCACTTCGATCTCCAGAATTACGTCGAATGAAGCTTGCAATTGCTCCGCCACCCAGTCTTTCGGGGTGCCGTAATAGTGTCCGGCGAACTCCGCCCATTCTAGAAAATTATTGCTGTCGCGCAGGCGAAAAAACTGCTCTTCGTCGCGAAAAAAGTAATGGAGACCTTCGACTTCTCCAACCCTTCGTTCTCTCGTCGTCACGGAAACGGATTTATTGACGCCTGCAATGTCTTCCAACACACGGCCGACGACAGTTCCCTTGCCCACGCCGGAAGGACCGGTGACGACAAGAAGATTGCCCGGCAGTTTAGTCGGATAAGTCGCCAATAGCGCAGTCTTTTCCGCGCAACTGTCGAGTTTTTTTGATTTATTAGCTTCTTTCATCATAGAGTTGAAACGAAAATCAAAGTGAAGCACTATTATGTCGTTTAGCTTACCGTAAGTATAGCCCTCTTATAACTACTACTGGTAATAGCGGGAGACTCGACAGGGTACGATAGAGTAGACCGATTCGCTGCGAATCGAAATTTGAAGTGCACTTAAATTAACTGACAGGCGAACGCCATGCAACCATTCGACGCCCTCTCCATCCGGGCGGTTCTTCATGAAGCCAAGCAGCTGCTCTTGAATAGAAGGGTAGAGAAGGTATCTCAACTTGCCAGAGATGAGCTTCTTATTGCTCTGCGATCAAAAGGCGGTACGGTCAATCTTTTTCTGTCGGCTCAGTCTGTGTATGGACGAATGTGCCTGGTTCGCATTCCTAGCTCAAGCGATTCATCTGAAAAAAGCGCCAAAGAGAGAACTGTTTTTGATCGTTACAACTCGAAGTATGGTTCTCAGACGCCTCCAAATTTCTGTCTGGTTTTGAGGAAATGTCTCTCGAGCTCAACTCTTGTCGGAATCGAACAACTGGCTGGTGAGCGCATAGTAGATTTTGTTTTTTCTTGTGTCGATGAGGTGGGTGGTACCAGTCACAAAATCCTCACCGCGGAAATTATGGGGCGGCACAGTAACCTTATTTTTTGGGATAAGGAGTCAAAGAAAATACTTGCCGCTTCGCACGTGGTGACGCGAGAAATGAGCCGCCAGAGGGAGGTATTGCCCGGGCTCGTCTACTCGAGACCTCCAGGTCAGGATAGGCCTAATATCTTCGGTGTCACCAGAGAGGAGTTCAAGAGCAAGCTTGAAAATCTCCTGCACGCGGATAAAGAAGAACATTCGCATCAAGTAACAGAAGAAGCGGGCGATAACGGTAACGAGCTTCAAGAAGACCCAGGGGGCGAGGGCGATGATAACGGGAATGCTGCCAAAAGCGAATCCTCGCAAGACGCGGACACTCAAACCTCAGGGCACCATCTGTCAGTTGTTGATACGGAACGCACTGTTGCTGATACCAAACAGCAGAAGCAAGAGTCGCCCCAACGGCGAGAAGCAGTCGTAGTGCCTACCTTTGAGCACTGGTTGGTTTCTACTTTTACTGGGCTTGGCAAGCATTTGAGCGAGGAGATAGTTGCCGGCACCAAACTCGGTAGCATAGTCAGCGAAGCACCAAGTTTAGAAGAGTGCGAAGAAAAACTGTGGGAAAAGGTCAGGCAGATTCAGCATCCGCTTGATTACAGTCCATCTTGCAAGAACGATTTGAGCCGTTATTCGATTCTTGGATGGTATCAGGAATGTGATGACGAGGCGGTCTGGAAAAAATTTCCGTCAGTAAATGATCTGGTCGAGCAGTACTTCCGTTCTCTTGAAGCGCGTGAGATGTTTGTGCAGCTTCGTGAAAAAATCAAAGCCGAGATTCTGTCGGAGTCATCCAAGCTAGAAGCGCGGAAGCAGACAGCCTCAGACCACCTCACTTCCGACAGTGAGCTCGCCAGGCTCAAAGAATCGGGAGATATGATCCTCGCCAGTCTCGCCGCAATTTTGCCTGGTCAAACCGATTTAGTGGTAGCGGCGGGGATGGTCGGCAGCAACGGAGAGGAGCTTACAATCAAGCTCAATCCGGACATTACATCAGTTCAGAATGCCCAGGCATATTACAGAATTTATGCCAAACAGCGAGCAAGGCAGAACACCGCCAGAACTATTGTCACGGAAGTGGGTGAGCGGCTCGACTATCTGAACAAATTACGGACACTGACCGAGGATGCTTCTGAGATTTCCGATCTGAGGAAAGTCAAGGAGACTCTAACGGGTAGAGACCGAGATCGTCAGGGACAGGCGGCGAAGAAACCTCGACCTGGTAGCGGCGGCAAAAACAAGACCAAGATTCACTCGGTTAGCTCATCCGATGGCTGGACGATTTATGTAGGTCGCAACCGAATGG
>CAYTDR010000009.1:0-14169 GCA_964436185.1 uncultured Candidatus Obscuribacterales bacterium
AGATGTTTTCTCCGAGAGTGCATTCAAGGCAGCCCAGAGATAACGCTTTGTCTATCTCACGAGCATCGAACCCACCCTCCGGTCCGATAATAACGGATATATCAGACGGCAACTTGGCTTCTGAACAGCCTTCCGGTGCAAGCTCCTTCAGACGGTGAATCAAATGCGGTGCCTCGCTTCTCGACACGAGTAGATAAGCTGGTGCGCATTGATCTATTGGTGCTAGATCTGCTAGTGCCGCGTCGAAGTCGCAGGGAGCAACTACCCGTGGTGTGCGCAGGCGTTCACACTGCTCTGTAGCCTCGCGTATTATTGACATCCAGCGCTTTACTTTGTTTTCAATTTCGCCTCGTGGATCTCCCGTGATCCGGACCACCGATCTGGCTGATTGGAAAGGCACGATCTCATCGATACCCAGCTCGGTCAACTTTTGCAATGCAAGAGCGAAGCGATTGCTTTGTATTAGAGGAAGCAAAACTCGCAGGCGTGGAGCAGAGGTTCCATCGGCACAAGAAGGAAGAAGGCTAGAGGCCGATTCGCTCTTCCCCCCGCGAGCCGACTCGATGCGGGCTGTTACATAGTGACCGGTCAGCTCTTCTATCACGCAGCGATAAAGGTTGCCAACATCATCAAGGACATCGATGCTGCTGTTTTTAGAAAGGCGGAGGACCCTGGTCAGTTGGCGAACTTGCTTGGGATCGTCGAACTTGACAAACCCTTCCGCCTCGGAGATACAACGCGCCTCGACTATAAATCTATGAACTGTCATGATTTTTAAAAGCTTACTATAAATATGCTGGTGTTATAATCAGCCTCTGACTGGAGCAGTTCAACAATTGCCCTGCCCGCGCGGGCAGGTTTCAGCTGGTTACCAGCAAACCAAGGGCGATAAGAGGCAGTAAATGGATCTCAAAGAATGGTTCGCCAACAGACAAAAGCGCCGCGAGCGCGAGAATCTAGCCGTCAAACAACCGCTGACAACAGAAGAGTACTGCGCCCTCTGGAAACAATGTTTCCAATGTCGAGAGCTTCTTTACACAAGGGATCTGAGAAACAACCACCATGTCTGTCCAAAATGCCTGTATCACTTTCGTATAGGCGCTTATGAGCGACTCGAGCAACTTATCGATGAAGGAACGTTCCATGAGATGGATAAGGATATGGTGTCAGCCGATCCGCTAGGATTTGTCGATACCGATACATATCCAAATCGCCAGAAAGAAGCTTGGCGGAAGTCGGGCATGAATGAAGCCGTGATCACCGGATTGGGAAAGCTAAACGGTCATGATACTGCTATTGGTGTTATGGACTTCGCCTACTTCGGAGGCTCGATGGGCTCCGTCGTCGGAGAGAAAGTGACACGCCTGATCGAGCAGGCCGGCGCCAAGGCTGCCTCACTCGTACTGGTATCAAGCTCCGGCGGAGCCAGGATGCAAGAAGGTATCCTCAGTCTCATGCAGCTGGCTAAAACCAGCTCCGCTTTGAAGTCCTTCGAAGACACAGGCGGGCTCTACATCTCCATACTTTCCGAGCCGACCTTTGGTGGGGTTACAGCCAGCTTCGCCATGTTGGGTGATGTAATCATTGCCGAGCCGGGAGCGCGCATCGGATTTGCCGGACGCCGAGTAATCGAGCAGACCATCCGCCAAAAGCTGCCGGCCGACTTCCAGACGGCAGAATACCTTTTGAAGAACGGTCAGGTAGACATGGTTATCGAAAGAACAAATTTAAAGACGATGATCAGTCGTCTGATCGAGTTTCATACCGCAGGCGCAAAAGTCAGAGCTGCCGCGGAGAACAATTCGAAACCACAAGGCATGGCATCACGATAACGGCAGGAGAGAAGATGGCCACTGAGCGAAAACCTACCCCACTCGAGTTCGAGCAACCTCTGCAGATGTTGTCAGAGCAGATTCAACGGCTGGAAACTCAAATGGTCGATCAGCCGGAACTCGAAGCTGATATCGAGCGGCTGCAAAGTCAGTACGCACGCCTGAGAAAATCACTCTACTCCAACCTGAAGCCGATCGATCACCTGGCTATAGCCAGGCATCCGCAAAGACCCTACACACGCGATTACTTCGAGCGCTGGGATGCGGATTGGATAGAACTGCACGGCGATCGAAAAGGAACCGATGATCCGGCCATGGTCTGCGGACTGCTCGAGCTCGATGATGTTCCTGTATTGGCGCTGGGCACGCAGAAGGGCCGCTCCCTGAGAGACAAGCAACTTTGCAATTTCGGCATGCCGCAGCCGGAAGGATACAGAAAAGCACTACGTCTGTTCAGACATGCCAATAAATTCGGGCTGCCTATTGTTACGCTCATCGATACGCCGGGAGCATATCCAGGCTTGACGGCGGAGGAGCACAACCAGGCGCAGGCAATCGCCATGAACCTTCTCGAGCTTTCCGGGCTTACAGTTCCGGTCGTATCGGTGGTCACCGGAGAAGGTGGCTCGGGCGGTGCCCTCGCTATCGGAGTGGCCAACAGGATTCTCATGCTCGAGCACTCAGTCTACTCAGTAATCTCCCCTGAAGGATGTGCCTCAATCTTGTGGCGCTCGGGAGACAAGGTCCTGGAAGCCGCACAATCAATGAAAATAACCGCCCGCGAAATTCTCCAGCTGGGAGTTATTGATGGAGTGGTTGCAGAGCCTCTTGGTGGTGCTCATCATGGTTACGATGAGATTGCCCGGGAGCTCAAGAAAGCGCTCGTCAAACAGATCAAAGAGTTGCAGAAGCTCAGTCCTGAAGCCATTCGTCACGACCGGCAGGCGAAGTTCCGCAAGATCGGCGCGTTCGAAGAGAAGAAAGGCGCCTGATCCTTCTTCGCTGAGAGCAGTTGCGATGACAGTCTGAGCCATTTCCTACTGTGATGGCGGTCTTGGCTGGCTATGATCTGCTGGTAGCGAGGGATATCGAACACGAACAAGGATAACGTGTCATCTTTCGCCAAGCGTTCAGAATGAGAACGCCTGGAGTATGATCACTGCAGAAAGGCTAGACCGCTGAGAGAATTCGTCGCAGACGCTTGGGAGAGAACATCAGTAGCTCGAAGAGTCCGGCAGCATATGCGCCGATCTCCACTTCGGACATCTGTTCCTCTAACTTCCTGACACTGTGGGCGACATCAATGAACTGCACCTGGTTAGCACCGCGGGCAATGGCAGAGGACTTGGCCTGAAGTTTCAGCACTGCCAAACATATGATCAGATGGTGAAACCCTGTAATCAGGCTCAGTTGCCAGTATCCACCACCGAAGTACCACTTGCCGAACAGTCTGGAATAGAAGAATCGATAAAGCAGATCGGAGATGTCTTTGTCATCATCCGGCCAGGGAAACTCGTGCAGCTCTTCGAGAGTAAACGAACGTGTAGCTGTCTTCAGATTAGGAGAGCCGAATATGAATTTGTTGACGAATCTCATCACCGAGAAAGTCATGGCCGCTCGTGAAACGGAGTCAGAGGCAGGAAAATACAGCGCGTGAAGTGAAGACAACAGATATCGATCTAACTTCTTCAATTGCGCCGGCCCGCCGCCGGCAGCCGCCGTGTCACTAGATGCGGAACCAGAGGATGCCGAGGCACCACTACCAGTATTCGCTTTGCTGAGCAGAAAATCGGAACAAGCAAGCATTCTCGCTTCCAGAGATCGACTGCTGTCCGCAAGAATCTTGAAGAGTTCTTTCTCCCACTCGAGATAATCGCTCCATTGTATATTTTGATTGACGGAAAGCCTGATGGCATCCCAGTTTGGCGTCTTACCTGGATAGAGTTCCTTATACTTGGCCAGGCGATCCTCGAGTACATCCATCTGCTCGGCTAACGGAGTTCCCTGGTTATATAGAACGGCGGAGCTGCGGAAACTGACCGTGACAAAGACTCCTGTAGGAGTCTCGTTAAAGCAGTAGGGAAAGAGCTGGCAAATGATCGGCTTCACGTCTGAGCCGTGCTTTCCATGAATCGAGCAGAGTTTGTTGACGAGAAAAGGACAATGTCCCTCTTTGCTCTTCATGATCACATGGGTGTAGGCAGTGCCTTCACTTTCATGTTTTTTCGCCTCGCGAAAGAGCTGAGAGCCGGTATAGCCAGGGATGAGCTCATCCATTTTGAGCACCGAGACGCGCTCATAGTCCTCTTCGGTCATCGGCACGATGATGTCGTGACAACAGCGGCCACAACCGGAGCAAGAGTAATTGATTCCTTCAGGTGCGTGAAGTTCGTACTTTGTCTTAATTTCAGAGTTCGGCATTTAATGCTTTCGAATTGGTGACATTCGTTGGTGGGAAAGGGATTCCTTGATGGATGGAACTAGTTTCGTCTTATTTTCCTGATCTTCCTGGGGCTATGTGACGATCCGCTAGCAGCAGCACCACTTTTAGCACCATCTGCCTCCCACTTCTTCAGGAGATCCTGAGCAGCCTTTTGGGAAGTAGACCCTTCCGGCACTTTCTTGAGCAAATCCACTGCATCGTCAACTCTTTTTTCGTCGTGATACTTGCGCGCTAACTCCACATAGATGGAATGGAGACTCTCCTTCTCGCCTGCAGAGAGTTTGCCGGCAGTGTTGAGTGCCACCAGTATGGACATGGCCTGCTCGAGCTTGCCATCGGCAGCTAGTTGTTGAGCTTCTGCAGCAGTCTGCCCCTTGTCCACAGTATCAGAGCTGCCGACTTGGATTGCCCCTGGCAGACCGAACCAACTTGCGGCTACGAGATAACCGACAACCAGAATCACTCCTGCTAAAACGAGCGTCAGGGGTTGCGTATAAAAAGCCTTTTCTGCGTCCTTGCCCCGACTGAACTTCTCTGATACAGGAGCATGAACCTTCATCGATTCACTCTGCTCTTTACGCATCTGGGCACGCATAGCATTAATCTGATTCTGCATGGAACGGGCCTCAGCAGCAGCAGCAGCATCAGCCTCTTCCTGCGAAGGACGTCTGCCCATCTCCTCTATGGCCATAGCAGAGTACTCGAACCCCATGCCCGGTCGAGGCTGGCTTGGCACACGCGACAGCTCGGTGGTGGTTCCTCTGCTCGGTTGCAAATGCTCGTCCTGAGCCAGTGGACCTGGCTCTACAACAGCCTGTTTCTTCGGAGCGGCTGTGACGGCCGGCTTGGCAGGCTTCTTGACCGCATCTTCCAGTGCCTCGGCCAGCTCTTCCATTGATTGGTAGCGCTGATCCGGGCTCTTTGCCAGAGCGCGATAGACGACTTCCTCCAGCTTTTCAGGAAAGACAAGTCCCTCTCGGACTTGATTGATAGGCGTAGGAGGATCGGAAAGGTGCATAGCCATGACCCGAACGAGCTCGTCCGAGTGAAACGGTACGTCGCCGGTCAGAGTCTCGAATATGACCACTCCCAGAGAATAAACGTCACTTCTATGGTCTACCTTTGATGAGGTGCACTGCTCGGGACTCATATAGGTAGGGCTTCCGCAGACTGTTCCTGTTCTGGTGATTTTCACCGCCTCGGATTCCTCGACGATTCGAGCAATACCGAAGTCGACCACCATTGGGAAGAGTTTCTGCCCACTTCTCTCTACAAGAACGATGTTCTCGGGCTTGACGTCTCGATGGACCACCCCTTGCCGGTGCGCTTCTCCCAGGGCGGAGCAGACCTGCGTAAAGATAGGAATGGCCTCCATCATAGGAATGTATTCGACCTGAGCAAGCAGATCGGAAAGCGGAGTGCCCACAAGTAGGTCCATGGCAATGTAAGGCCTCTGGCCCATCGGGATGACGCCGAAATCATAAATAGTGATGATATTCGGGTGCGTCAGCCGTGAGGATGCTTTCGCTTCTTGATGGAAACGCTTGATGAATTCGTCGTCGGAAACGAGATATTCATGGAGAACCTTAATCGCGACTTCACGTCCGATTAACTCCTGAACAGCACGATAAACGGTGCCGGCCGATCCTTGACCGATGACCGACTGAATCTTATAACGACCTTCGATCACCGTTCCGAGCAGTGGATCGTCGCCGACTGTGACCATAGACGATCCGTCCCGGGGACAAATGTCCTGATCTTCGGCAGTCTGAAAGTTGCAAACCAGACAGAGCTTCATGAGCGAGTTGTATATTGGTAACCGGCGGTGAGTGAGTCCGAAAAATCCGCTGTATGGGTGCCCCCATCCCTTATATTACTTTTAATTACCACTTATCAAACGGATTGAACCAGATCTCGGGAAAGACACTTAATATCGTGGTCTGATAAAGATCGATTTTGTAATCAGCATGTGAGCGAAAATCGGCGATGATTTCTCTTTACCCATCAAGCTCTCACGTTGAGCATCCGTTGCATGTCCTGAGGAAAAACCTTCGGCATGCACTATCAAAGTTAGGACCATGGAAGAAGACAGACAAACTGCGAACCAAACTGCTAAAAAATCCGGGAAAGCCGCACTCTTATTGATTTTCTTGACCGTATTCATCGACCTTGTCGGATTCGGATTGATCATACCGGGCCTGCCCACCTACGCCCAGTCGCTGAAGGCTTCGGACTTCACCGTCGGCTTATTAATCTCGTCATACTCCTTCATGCAATTCTTTTTCACGCCATTCTGGGGCCGATTATCGGACAGAGTAGGAAGAAGACCCATCCTTCTTATCTCGCTTTGCTTCTCAGCTCTTGGCTACCTCCTCTGGGGTATGTCGCATGACCTGGTGATGCTGTTTGCTTCGCGGATGATTGCCGGCTTCGGCAATGCCAACATCGCGGTCGCCCAAGCCTATGTCTCTGACGTCACGACCGAAGAGAATCGAGCCAAAGGCATGGGCTTGATCGGTGCGGCATTCGGACTCGGTTTCGTGATCGGTCCGGCAATTGGCTGCGGACTGGCAGCGGCCGGTCTGGGACTGGAAGCGTTAGGCTTTGCTGCCGCGGCCATGAGTCTTCTCGATCTAATACTCGTCCTTCTGATATTGCCGGAACCTGAAAAACGTTCTGACGCAGGAACCGCTCGATACGGACAAGGACTGAATTTTTATTGGAACACGCTTAAAGACAAACAACTGCGTGTCTCTTTCTTGATTTTCTTCCTCTCCACCTTCGCTTTCGCCAATATGGAGGCGACGCTCGTTCTGTTTACGAATAAACAGTTCCAGTTCGACAACCTCCACAACATGCTCATGTTCACTTATATCGGGGTTTTGATGGTGATTGTCCAGGGCGGCATGATTCATCGGCTGGTGAAAAAGTACGGGGAAAAACGACTGATAACAGCCGGCACTGCGCTTATCGCCATCGGGCTCGCCCTTACACCGCTCACAGACAATGTCGTCGTTCTATATATTGCCCTGGCGATACTGGCTGTAGGAACGGGTATAAACACACCCGCCAACCAGAGCGTTCTTTCTAAGCTCGCACCACAAGCCACGGTGGGTGGTGTCATGGGCGTGGGTCAATCGATATCCACCCTCGGGCGGATACTCGGGCCGGCTATAGGATGCCTGGTTTTTCAAACGGTTGGGGTATTCAGTCCGTATGCACTGGGAGCTACCGTTATGGTGGCAGCCATCGTGGCTAGTACGTTCCTCCCGGAGCCCAGCCAGAAAGGCAATCCGGCTCCCAAGCCCGAGCCGAAACCAGAGCCAAACTCAGTCTAATGCGGGCCCTCGGGCAGTCAACCTTTTCAAGCAGCCGCAGAATGGCTCTCTTGCGTACGCGCTCACAGAGCCATTCTTGACAACGTTAAATTAACCGACTGCATATACTCGTTCGATATCTTTGCATGCGATCGCATAGAAAAATGCATATTCAACGAAGCTAAACTGTGATATTATTAACATGGACTCAGTTATCTCAAAATATTATTCGTTGTTGTCGTTGGTTGATCGATAGATCGATCGTGAATAAATGAATGAATAAAGTTGTTGATGAACAAATAAGATAAGGAAGAGTCAGAGATATTGTTAGAAGAGATTGAGGTGGATTATTGATGGCCCTTAATGGAAACGAATCTAAAGGACCAGTACCCAAGCAGGTGCAAAAGCGCTATAAGCAAGACCTGTCTAGATACCGAAAGCAGATTCAAAAGTTGAAAAAGATTCAAAAGGGATACTGGGCAGCATAATGACTGCGTCCTGTTAATCACGTTTGATCGAGCCTGTGCTAAAACATAGGTCGAATGAATGTAGACGACTCCCAACGTAGAAATCACCAAGAGCTTCCGCCGCGATCTCAGCAGTCAAGGAAGTTTGGACAGCATCGTTTCGTCGAGCAGACCCTGGCACCATATCAGGTGATGTCGACGCGAGCGCTTGCTCAGTCACTGGAACAGTCCGGTCGCATCACGAACACTACCCTCAACGCGACACTCAATGCGCTGAACATAATCAGCCGAGAGCTCGATGAAACGGGGTCCGTGGAAGTTCTTGATGCACTTCATCAAACCGCATTCGGCCATAGCTATGACCGTTACGTAGATCGGCGCCTGCAGGAACTCCTGGGCGATCTACGGGACGAAATCAAGGTAGGCAAGAGCCGCAACGATCAGCTTTCCACTGACATCAGGCTGTTCCTGCGACAGTCATGCCTGGAGATCTATCAACTGTTGCTCGTCACTGAGAGAACAATTCTCATTCAAGCAGAACTGCGCTCCGATGTTGTGATGCCCGGCTATGCCCACATGCAACCAGCTGGTGGACAGCCACTGTCGCACTTCTTTCTCGCCAACGCCAGTCGTTTTGCCAGAGACAGAATGCGCCTCTCGGAGGTTTTCTCGCACATCAATAGGTGTCCGTTCGGAGCCGGCTCAAAACTGGCCGGTGAAGAGCCGAACCACAGGAAGGCGATCGCTGAGCTTCTGGCGTTTGATAGCGTAATCGAGAACAGCCTGGATGCTATCTCAGACCGAGATTTTTTGGTGGACTTTGCCAGTTTCGCGGCCATCGTCGGAATCCATACTTCGCAACTGGCAACTGAGCTACTCCTCTGGTCTACACAGGAGTTCGGTTTCATAAGACTGCCGCGTGATTTCGTTTTTCACTCACACAAGTTCTCACGCAATGGCGAGATACTGGAGTTGCTGCGAAGCCGTACCAGTCTTTTCTCAGCACGCCTGGTGGAGATTCTCACGCAGCTCAAAGCGGTTCCGGTCAGCTATTCTTACGACCTGGAAGAATCGTTACCGGCCCTGGTCGACATGGTTAACAACCTGAAGCTCGTTCTGGAGCTTCTCTCAGCCTTTCTTCCTAATATCGCCTACGACGTGCAGAAGATGCACGAGAAAGCCAGCGTCGACCTGCAAAGTGCCGGAAACACAATAGATTTTCTGGTTGAGAAAGGGTTCGAAGCGGACAAGGCACGAGGGATTGTCGACAATGTGATCAAGTACTGCCGTCAGCGCAACAAGCAGCTGGCTGACCTGGCTCCCAACGAGTGGCAACAGTTCTCACCGGCTTTTGACGAAGAGATTTACCGCTACGTAGTGATAGAAGATTCCAGTAATTCAGGCGGCTCGGATCTCACAGACGACGAGCCAGTGAGGGAAGACATCAAGCGAGCCGCTCTTGTGCTAGAAAGAGATGAACGCTGGCTGGTCGAATCAAAAGAGAAGATTAAAGCGAGCGAACAGTTTTCTTGAAGCAGGCTAGCTTAGAGTAAGCTTTGAATGGAAATTCGACTGCTTCAGGGCGAGCCTACATGGAGGAAATCAAGAATGAAAGGTATGGTGCTAGCCGCTGGAGTTGGTTCACGCCTCGATCCCCTAACGACACATACACCAAAGCCGCTTGTTCCGATCGCCAACGTCCCCATTTTGGATCACATTATTCATCTGCTCGCTCGTCACGGGGTCGATGACATAGTCGCCAACCTGCACTACAAGGCGGATGCAATTCGCGAAAAATACTCCGATCCATCCCGACTTGGAGTTTCGCTCTCATTCAAGTACGAAGAGGAACTGACAGGAGACGCCGGCGGCGTCAGAGCCTGCAAAGAATTTTTCGGCAACGACACATTCATCGTGCTTATGGGTGACTTGCTCACTGATTGTGACCTCAGCAAAGTTGTAGCCGAGCACAAAGCAAAAAAAGCAATCGCCACCATCGCTGTAAAGAAGGTTCCGGATGTCGAACACTTCGGTGTAGTGCTCCAGGATCAAGATGGCTTTATCACTGGGTTTCAAGAGAAACCCAAAAGAGAAGAGGCATTATCAGACATGGCATCCGCTGGAATCTATGTCCTGGAGCCGGAAGTATTCGACTACATTCCCTCGACGGGGACCTATGGTTTCGGCAGACAGCTCTTCCCCCTCCTCCTTGAAAAGAAAGTGCCACTCCTGGCAGTCAACATTGAAACTTACTGGTCTGATGTAGGCACCATCACGCAGTACCGGCTCTCCAACATGGATGTATTGGAAGGCAGAATTGATTTGCCTATTCCCGGCAAGGTAATTCAAGAAAATGGAAACACGGTCATCAGAGTTTGCGACGGTGTCTCATTACCCGACGACCTGGTCGTCGAAGGCAAGCTGCTTGTCGGCAAGAATTCCTCGATTGGCTCAGGAACCAGAATCTACGGCGCTGTGACCATCGGCGATAACTGCAAAATCGGCGAGAACGTTGAAATCCGAGACTCCGTAATTTGGTCGGAGAGCGAAGTCGGAAATGGTGCCACCATCGTTGACAGCGTTATCGGCTTGCACTCACACCTCGCTGCTGATTCGAAAACGGAATACAGAGCAATTCAAAATCTGGAAACTGTCGAGCTCACAGCAGGACGATAACTGAGAAAAAAAATGGTAGTCAGTTCGCAGGACTGCCGCAGCACACTCACGCAAGCGTAATGCAGAACTCTTGAGAGTTCGATTCACTCGACTCAATTCAGTAGACTGTCGTGAGTTTTGACTCTGTTTGGTTGAACTCATCCTGGCGCCACCACAGGTGATGCAGGCAGCAGCACTTTCAATCTGAGACTGAGCATGCAGTGCACACATTTTTCATCGCCTCTCCCCAAGAGAAGCGATCAAACTGATACCAACCGAATAACTGAGAGCATAGACTATTGCGACCACAGGCAAAAATCCACTCGATAGTCAGACGGCACTAGCGTGGAAAGAAAAAAGCAAGGCAAAACCAAAGTAACTCTAACAAGCAGTTGATAAATAGAATGCCGCCGTCGTGCCTGGTTCGGCGAGCATAAACCGCAAATCGCAGGTCAAGACGGACTGCCAGCCAAAGCAAACAAGAGCAAGAACAAATTTGTATATCGCTCCAATAGCTGTTGCTCTTCGAGCGGAAAGAAGGAGAGCAGCAGAAATCCAATACTTACCGGGGTGAAAGTTGCCCCAAGCTCCGTGACGAGATGCATCGGAAAGCCGACTATCTCTCGTTTCCAGAAAGGATGAGCAGCAGCTACTTTACCGACCAATGGTCTAGAAACTTTGCTTTCGGCTTCATTCTTTCAATCCACAGCTCGTCCTAAAAACCGACTCGATCGAGAACTGACGCCCTCGATCGAATCTACGACAAAGCAATGAGTGATTGATTTACTCGTGTGCGGATGTACACACAGTCTGATTGGACTGGGTTTGTGCAGCCTTCCAGATCTCCATCCACAGCCAGTAGTGAAATGGATTGAGATTCTCTACATCCTCCACCTCGACCGGCTCGAGCAAAGAGAGCCATGTATGAGGGTTGGGAAAGCGCTTTGCAAGGCTGTAGCAGTCCGCCATCCAGAGAATTTGGTCGGTATTGTCCTTTGTCGCTTCAGCAGCCCTTTTAGTCTTGGTTGCCATTTTTCGGTCCTCTGAAAGAGCGGTGCTTCATGTCTTACTACCGACAGAACAGTCGATATAGCATTGTGAGTTCTTCTGTCGAAGGGACTTTCAAAAGCTCCCGCACTCTTGTAATACCCAAATATCCCAGGCACAAAACCGGAAAATATAGTCGATACACTACAATTGCTTTCGCTGTTTGTTGAAGGAAATCAACTCTCAGAACGCCATGCTGGTGTGCGTTTCACTCGTCCCAAAAGCAAATTTGAGCAACCCAATGTCTCCAATTGAGAATCAATATTTGACGTATATATATAACCAAAGATAGACGAGGCGCTATTTCAGGTTGGCTAACCTGGCGGCCACTGCATCTGTCTTCCCCCTAACACATGCAGGTGCAGGTGGTGCACCGTCTGACCACCATCATCGCCAGTGTTCACAACCAGCCGAAATCCGTTCGACAATCCTTCTTTTTTGGCGATCTCGGAGCCTTTGACCATCAAGGCACCGGAGTGCGTAGCAGACGCATCCGAGACGTTGGCAACATGCTCTTTGGGAATCACCAACACATGCACTGGTGCCTGAGGGTTTAAGTCACGAAAAGCCAGACAGTGCTCATCCTCATCTACAACGGTAGCGGGAATTTCCTTGCGAATGATTTTGCAAAAGATGCAATTTGGATCCGATGACATTTGATTTTGAATTACTCTTGGGTATTTTATTGGAGATAACGCTAGTCAGTTTTCGGTTGTGCGTTTATGCTAAATAGGTCCGAAAGGTACCTTACCAGCTTGACATACCGGTCGAGATCTTTTTTATAGGGAGAAGAAACAATGGCAAGTGACAGCAACCTTCTGCAAAGATACATTATGTTGCAGAAGGCTCTTCATTCGTCGCTCAGATTGAAGGACGTTCTGGATGCTTCCGTCGTTCAATTCTCGGAGTTGGCCGGTGGAGCTAAAGTGGCCATGTTTCTTTCCGATAACGAGAGCATGTCATTCAAACTGATGGCAGCGAAGGGCTTCTCCGAACAAAGTCTCGAACAGTTGAGAGTGGTTCCATTCCATACAGAGAGTCTGCTCAAATATGTGGTGCAGCAAAGATCACCGGTCAGCGCCAACGATGCCAACTCCGCACCAGACCTGACATCCGTGGTGATGAAACGAGAAGAGAGTGCTGGTGAGATAGCGCTCCCACTCATCTCGGCCAACCTCATGGTAGGTGCTGTGGTGCTCGAGGTTTCCAACCAATCCATTCTTACTTATATAGATTTCTACAAGGAAGTCGCTGACGTCACCGCCCTGGCTGTTGCCAACTCGATTCTGTTCGGGCGCAGCGAATACGAACGTGAGCGTTTGTCCACGCTCTACAAGACATCATGCGCGTTGTCCGGCAGTATGTTGCAAATAAATGATGTGCTTCAGATCGCTGCGGACACTGCACTCATTCTCGGCAATACACCTTGCTGCGCAGTGCTACTCCTGAATCCGGACGGTGACCGCTTCCAGCTCGCTGCCTTCAAGGGACTGGAAGGATCTTCGCTCAACGATTTTGATCTGAGCTTTGCAAACTCGCTTGCCGGCAGTGCCTTGAGAAAGAAGGAGACCGAAGTTCTCGGAGATGGCGGGCGCGAACCGTACGGTATGCCGAAGGGTACGGGAGGCAGTGTGTTCAAGACTGTTGTTGCCGTTCCACTCATCCACGCAGGACATCCGATTGGGGTGCTGCAAGTCTTCTCTACAGACGCACGCGCCTTTCACCGAGAGCAAATCGAGCTGCTGGATTCGCTTGCCGCCCAGGTTTCCAACGCACTCAACATTGCCTTTACTCATCATTCAGCATCTCAGCAGACCGCTTTAGATGTTCACACCGGTCTTTATAACCGTCTGCATTTCGAAGATGCATTGAGGAAAGAAGTAGAACGTTCCGGCAGGCATAAACATGAGCTGGGCTTGTTGCTCGTTGACATCGATCATCTCGGACAGATAAACGAACACCTGGGACAGGACAAAGGTGATGATGCCATCAGGCACGTTGCCGCCGTGGTTCGAGGCGCATTGCGTGACATCGATATCGCCTGCCGTTATGGTGGCGAGGAGATCGCCATAATTCTGCCGGAGACCCCGAAAGATTATGTGATGGAGGTTGCCGAGCGCGTCAGACAACAAGTGCGCGAAACAACCGCACCAGGTGTAGGGACTATCACCGTGTCGATCGGCGCCTCAGCATTTCCTGCCGTCGCCGAAAATTCTGATGAGCTGGTCAATGGAGCCGAGCAGGCTCTCGACATTGCCAAGTACGAAGGTAGAGATCGAGTCAGAATGGTGGAGAAGAATTCCGTTCTCAAGCCAGGCGAGATTTCCTGGGCGGACCTCGCCAATCAAGCCAAGCTTTCAGTCATCTCTGAGAGGCAGGGTCGCATTCAGAATAGACTTACTCTCGCT
>CAYTDR010000009.1:14179-22404 GCA_964436185.1 uncultured Candidatus Obscuribacterales bacterium
GCATCCTGGTTAACCGCCACACCATCCCTGCTGAAAAGACCAAAAGATCAATAGAGATAGAGAGTCTCTGTTCTCTGCATGATCGCGATTTAAGGACATATCAATAGTATGTTCTGGTGGCGCGCAGTTTCCTGTTGATACGTGAAAGTTGAAGAGTAAAGCAAGTCTTAACACTTTCAGCGACGCACGCAAATGCCACTGTGGTTCCCAAGCGGCGCATCTCGGGACTTTGGAAGCTGCCGTTTTGAGCCGAGTTGATTGAGAGGATCATTAAGAAAATCGGCAAATGCAGGGAACTAGCGAAGATGCTTTATAAACTTTCAACAGTACGTCTAGCGCAGACACCGTTTTGGTCCGTCTGCATAATTATTTGGTTTGTGCCTATAGGAGGACCTAGCATTGGCTACAGCATCTGCTACCAAACTTCAAATCAAACCGTTGGCTGATCGCGTCGTTGTAAAAAAACTCGACGTGGAACAAACAACTTCCGGCGGTATCGTGCTTCCTGACACGGCTAAAGAGAAGCCTCAACAAGGAGAAATCCTTGCTGTCGGACCGGGAAAATTCGTCTCTGACGAAAAAAGCAATCGTCAACCCCTGGAAGTAAAGGTGGGAGACAAAGTCCTTTTCGCCAAGTACTCCGGTACCGAAGTCAAAATCGATGGCGTTGAGTATCTCATTCTTGCCGAGCGCGACATTCTCGCAATCATCGGCTAATCCGTTGACTGTTCAACAACAGTTATTTATCGATTTATCGAATCCTCATATCTAAGGAGTTTAAGTCCAAATATGGCAAAACAAATCGTATACGATGAACAGGCACGTAGAGCTCTCGAGCGCGGTGTCGACCAAGTCGCCAACACCGTCAAAATCACTTTGGGACCTGCCGGCCGCAACGTAGTTCTCGAAAAGAAATTCGGCGCCCCCCAGATCATCAATGATGGCGTCACCATCGCCAAAGAGATCGAACTCGAAGATAAGCTGGAAAATGCTGGCGCTCAGCTAATCCGCGAAGTCTGCTCCAAAACCAATGATGGCGCCGGCGACGGCACCACCACCGCTGCCGTTCTCGCTCAAGCGATGATCAGAGAAGGTCTCCGCAACGTAGCCGCCGGAGCCAATCCGATGGTTCTCCGTCGTGGTATCCACAAAGCCGCCAAAGCTGCTGTCGAAGAAATCAAATCACTCGCCAAGCCAGTCGAAGGCAAAAAAGAAATCACCCAGGTAGCAACCATCTCCGCCGGCAACGACGAAGAGATCGGCGAAATCATCGCCGAAGCTATGGATAAAGTAGGCAAAGACGGCGTCATCACCGTTGAAGAGTCCAAGTCGATCACGACCGAACTCGAAGTAGTCGAAGGCATGCAGTTCGATAAGGGCTATGTCTCTGCTTACTTCGTTACCGACTCCGAAAAAATGGAAGCCGTTCTGGACGAGCCATTCATCCTCTGCGTCGATAAGAAGGTCAACCTTCTTGCTGACATGGTTCCTGTGCTCGAGAAAGTTGCTCGCGCCGGCAAACCATTCTTGCTGGTCGCCGAAGATGTAGAAGGCGAAGCCCTGGCTACTCTCGTAGTCAACCACCTGAGAAAAGTTCTTCCTTGCTGCGCCGTTAAAGCTCCTGGCTTCGGTGATCGCAGAAAAGAAATGCTCAAAGACATCGCCGTCCTCACAGGCGGACAAGTTGTTTCCGAAGAAACCGGCAACAAACTCGAAAACGTTTCCATCGACATGCTGGGTAGAGCCAGACAAGTTCTCGTCTCCAAAGACAAGACAACCATCGTCGCCGGCACCGAATCCAAGAAAGATGTCGAAGCCAGAATCACGCTCATCAAGCGTCAAATCGAAGATTCCGACTCCGAGTTCGATAAAGAAAAACTGCAAGAGCGCCTGGCCAAGTTGGCTGGTGGCGTAGCCGTCATCAAAGTCGGCGCTGCAACCGAAACAGAACTCAAAGATCGCAAATATCGTTTCGAAGATGCTCTCAACGCAACTCGCGCTGCTGTTGAAGAAGGTTACGTCCCTGGCGGCGGCACCACTCTTCTCAACATCGCTAAGAAACTCGAAGCCAAGTTGAAAGATCTTCAGGGCGATGAGCGCACCGGTTTCGAAATCGTTCTGCGTTCCTTCGAATATCCTGTCCGTCAGATTGCCCACAACGCTGGTCTCTCCGGAGAAGTAGTGGTTGAGCGCATCAAAGAAAACAAAACCGACGGTTATGGCTTCAACGCCATGAAGTTCGAGTATTGCGACATGGCCAAAGCCGGTATCATCGATCCCGCTAAGGTCGAGCGTTACGCAATTCAGAACGCTTCGTCAATCGCCGCGATGTTCCTCACCACAGAGGCCCTCGTAGTCGATCTGCCAGAAGAGAAGAAATCCGGAATGCCACAAATGCATGGCGCACACGGAATGGATTTCTAAGCAATAAAAGCTAGATTTTCAAAGAAGGAGGACCACTGGTCCTCCTTCTCTTTTTTGTTGTCGATTTTATAAGATCGAACATGAGCAACAGGACCGATAGGACTGCCTTTTTTGGCTTTCGCGCAATATCGCTCTTTACTGTTCGACGTTGTCATGTTAGTTTTGCAGAGAGCGAATGAAAACGCTATCATCAAATTTCAGCTCTCGATTACTTATATTTTTCAAATATGACTTCAGTCTAACTACTGTCTCCAATAACCGTTCTGATCTCTGACTGGGTGTCAGTCGACGGAATTCTGTCACTGAAAAACGGCCGTCCGAAGAAACGAACGATTGAAGCCACCATCAATAAAAAGACGCGCGAGTGCGAAGAGCTCGATCAGTATATGGGTCGGCTGGAATCGAGATCCAAAGCGATGAATGATGAGATAGACAGCAGTCTCCGAGAGCACATCCGAGTTCAGCAATCCTTTCAATCCATTGATGAAAAACTGCGCTCCATCAATGCAAAACGACCCAGTGCAAAAGGTGTCGCAGAAAATCGTTCTGAGGCGTCCGTTGGACTGACCGCAAATGATCATTTCCTACCGGCAAGCATCAAGGAAGGGACGACCAGCAATGCGCCTCAACATCCTGGTTCCCTCTCACCCGCTCCTGTCACTTCTTTTGCTCCTCTGGTCAAACGAGCTACGGACGAAGCGATAGAGCGCTTATTTTCACCATCCGAAAACGCGCAGCCGAAGACTGTTTTTGAGAAACAAGATTTCGGTGTCAGTAAACCACCACAGCCGCCGGTGCATGAACGCAGAAAGTCGAACAGCGCACAACCAGGTTCCCCAAAGAGAAAGGAAGAAACCATCGACAGAATCGTGATGGACATTCTCCTCGAAACTGAATCTGGCAAAAGAGGTCTTAAATAGGGTCAGGTCGAGTCGCTTTCTGGCGGGCGTCGTTAGGCAGGCTGGTACACTCTTGGCAGTGTCCAGGTAATCCCCGTGTGTCGAAATCTAGTAATATGGGTTCATCGACGAATGTGGTGACGCAATCCGGAGGGATGCAATGAAGGCAAGTTTCTGCCTGGCTTTTTCCATCAGTCTTATCTCAGTCACAATGCTCTTTCCTTGTCATCCCGCAAGTGCAGATTTAGATAACGACTCCGCAAGCGATTCCAGGATAGAACAGAAGCTGGGGCAGACAGAGCAAAGAATGGAGCGACGGCTAGCAACAGCGGAAGCAGACCTGACTATGTACCAACAAATGTCCCAGGTAAACAACTGGCTGTCTCAGTGGTGCATCTGGAACAACCATTGGCCCGAGCCGATCGATCAAACCAATCAGGCTCAAGTCCAGCTTGCCGAGCTCGTTCCCAATAATCCGTACAAGTGGCAGCAGCCACAGGAGTCCCAGGGCGATAGCACAGACCCGACATATTTGTACAACACGCAGCCGATGAACACGGTGCCTGATGCGGCTTCTGGCTTTGAGGGAGACTCTCCTGATCCCGATACTTCCTGGGGTGCGCTGGGTCCCAAAAGAGTGCAGTTGCAGTATGACCCAAGTCTGACAGCGTCGAACGTGCAAGAATGGGAAACTGATCCACCGGATTCATGGCGGGCATCACCAGGCACCATCACCGGTATCAGCAACAGTCAGGATCTGATCGTTGTTTGGGGCGCAGGAGCAGATGGAAAACCGATACGGGTACCAGGATCTAACAGAACTCGCCTGTTCATCTCGAACATCAAGATGGATCCCGTTGGCGTCGGTGATTGAGCCCTATTATTCAAGCAACGAAATACGTTTTTTGTCTATCAAAAACCGATCAGCATCTTTTCATCAAACAAAGCAAGGCTGGCAGACATTTTTCTTTCTTTGAACTCAGTCACCCGTGAATGTTGAATATTCGCTTGCGATCACTCAAATGGATTGCCGGTAGTTCGCTTTCCAATTCCCGTCTATCATACGCGTTCACAAAATAGAGCCACATAGTTGCTCAAAAACGCGCGTGGATTCGATTGACTCACTTCTGGCGGTTTTCTGCAAGCATGTTGCAGAACAGTGTTCCCTGTCCGATGGCGTCATCAAGCGCCACGTGCGTGTGAGGAAGATCTTCGAACCAGCGCCTGGGCATTTTCGGCTTCGTCGATGCTCGATAATCGGTTTTCATCATCGCCATTGCGAAGGTCTTGATGTCGAGACCTGAATGAGAAAACGGACTCTCTCCAGCAAATCGAATCAGATACCAGTAGACAAAAAGAAAGTCAAAGCAGACAGGATAACCCACGAAGACTGGCTTACCAGGCAGAGACTTCAGCCAATCCACATATCGAGGCATCACCACCTCTGGTGGCTCTGTATTTTCGCGACACTTCGCCCAGGCTTCGGGTTGTGTTTTCCACCAATTCATCGTATTAGGATCCCCGATGGCACCAGGTAACAAATCCAGATTTGCAGAGAACGTATCCACCAGAACTTTGTCAGCGCGATAGGCAGCAGACGCGAAACTGAGCATAGAGTTCGGACCAGGTATTGGGCCATCGCTCTCGATATCAGTACTGACATAAATTTCTGCCATCTTTCCTATTTCTTCCTATCGGCCTTCCAAACGCCGGACCGAACATAGGTAGATCCTACCGTCGTCCGCCACGGTCCTTCGAAGTGCGTTCCATTGTCGGACAGGGTCCAAATTGCCTCGCCACTAGCCTTCTTCACGCGAGGAATGATCTCAGTCCATCTTGAAACTCGCAACACGTGACCCGATACCTGACCTATCAAAGTTCCAATGACTTTGGAGCCTCGATCCGCTCTGTAAGTATATCTGCCTACGGCTGTTCCTTGCTCATCTACTGCAATCTGCATTTCGCCCCATGAGGTTTTCCAGACACCGTCAAATGAAGGCGTATCCATTTTTGCGAACTGAATTCTACCAACACCGGCAGGTCCAAGCGAAACAGTCGTGACGGGAATCATGGCCATACCTTCAAGAATCGGCTTTCTATATGACTTGCTCAAAACGTTTCTGATCCGTTTACTGTCACCAGTGGCGATGGCAATGGCGTACTCCTGGTAGAGCTCCTCCAGATCCGCCTGTCCGGCATAGTTTGCCTGCGCTCGCTGGTTTCCGAGCCAAGTAACCAATGCAGGCTTGGCGCTGTCGGGCATGCGGTTGAAGGCAGCGTAAACCTCCATCATCGGAGCACACACTCGTCTTTGCTCGTCGGCTCGATCTGCGCTCGGTCCATCGACCACGTCTCCGGAAGCAGCCGCTGCGAAAAACTGTCGCCATTCATTTTCACTCCAACCGCTGGGCGGTGTAAGAGCAACAGCCGGCGTGACGGCCAGCGTGGCCAGGACAATGGCGATGGTGTTCCTTCTCATAATTCTCCTGCCGTCTGAGCAGTCTACAATCGGAGCGACTGACATGTTCGGAAAATTAGGAAGAGATCACCAGTTGTCAGCTTCCTTATCTGGCGCAGCTAATGGAGTTTGAGCTCCAATCATGACAATTTCAGATACGCACTCGAAGGTTCTGCAATCACAAATGACCACGATTGCCGAACCGCTTGGTCAGATCGGCGGCTTCTTTTGTTCGACCTAACAGACCGAGATATTTGCTGTAGCTGGAAATCAGCACACTGATGCTCTCGTCAGGATTTTTTTCTTCAATTTCAAGTGCCTTCTTGAAGTGTTCTTCAGGAGCTTTCATATCTCCCTTTTTCAGCAATGTAATCGCCCAATTGTAATGCGCTCTAACTAGATTCTTCCTGGGAGCATCGGACTTCGGGTTGAGCTGGATTGCTTGTTCATAGCATTTTATTGCAGTAGCAAAATCTTCCCTGTCGACAGCTTTGATGCCTTCATCGTTTAGGGTCAACCAGCTTGCACCTAAGTCAGAGGTGTAGAACTTTTCAATCGTAGCGGTATCACGAGCAGTGAGATCGACAAAGCCATCTTGAGGTGGGCAGCTATGGAACATAATATCTGCTGGATTTGTACTATGACCCAGAAGACCCAGCGCATGGCCGACCTCGTGCAGTGTGATCCATCGAATGATGTTCGGTGTCAATTTCTGCGGTTTCGGATCGATGGTTAGCAATCGAATATGGGTGCTGATTAAACCCTCTCCATCGCCCCGGAACTTTGTATCGCCGCCTTCTGAAAGGTTCAAAATACCTGTGGTATCGGTTGTCCATTCGGTCGTAATAGAGGCGTTATCTTTCGAGGGAACGAATTCTAGTGTCAGACTCCCCTTTGAGGCTGACACCCAATCGGAAAATGCCTTTTTCAAAAGCTCCCCATACTCGGGCTTGAAGCCGGCAACTCCGTCACCTGGTTTCAAAAATACCGTCACAGGCATCCGACTTTTGGGCCACCGAAGTTTGTTGCGAGCCGTTATCGAAGAGACATAGTCATTACTCGTAGCGCTACCCGAGGTAGTGGTGCTTTCCGTTTTGAGCAGCTCAACCTGCGCCTTTACTCGCGCTATCTCCTCGGAGGGTGGACTAAGGGCGATATACTTTTCAAGGGCTTTAATCGCTCCCTGAGTGTCGCCCTTTCCTGCTAAGGTGGTCCCCAGGTTTGCCCAGGCAAGCGGATAGCCGTCATTTAATTTCGTTGACCTCTCGAGGTGGATGATCGCCTCGTCAAGCTTTCCCAGCTTCATCAACGCATAGCCATAGTTGCCTTCGATGGGCGCGTTATCCGGATCCAATTGAACTGCTAAAGCGAACTTCTCAGCAGCTCCTTTAAAGTCTCCAGCCTCGGATAAAGCGACTCCCTCGTTGTGGATTGAAATCGCCTTTGCTTTATCGGCATCCGAGGCTGCATAGCATGCGCATTGAACCAATATTGCCGCCAAAAATGACAGACTTGCTCTCTCGACTAGCCTATTCGTTCGTCTGAATCTCAAATTGCTCACCACAAGGTTTAGACACCAATTTCTTCCACAATTGATGAGCTTCTAACCGCCTAATAGAAAGCTGCTTTATCGAGGCAATTCAGGCTCGTCCAGAAATCAAAGAGTCTGGAAACGCACTCGATTTCGCCAGAGAAAGCCGAAAATATCCGGCAACTTACACCAACTTCGGCGCTGTCTATCCCGGTTCGCGGGCGGCGCGAGATCGAGATCTATTAGCCCTCATCTTGAAGGTACATGCTGACACCCGGTTGAGGTAACTTTCCCGGATGTATGTTAGTGCCCTCTATGCATGCTCCGTTTTTGGAAGGAACAATCGATAGAGGCACAGTTAGTTCATTCCGCTCAGTTACCGTTACAGGGGCGGCGTTAATCGCCGCCCACGTGGACAACGAGATATCTAATTTTGTTTTTTCCCGAATTGGCCTGAGCCACCGTAAATGGTGACACAAGCAACCAAACTGTTATTCCTCCTCAGTCTCTAATTTTCAAGATTCGTACGGCCTCATCATGCTCCTCGAGCCACTCCAGATAAGCTGTTGCCTTGGTGTATCCCTTTTTGGAGGCACTTCTCAGCAATGAAATACCTGCATCGCAGTTTCGAGACACGCCTTCTCCAGCCAGAGTCATCATCGCCAAATTGTATAGCGCTCTGGGTGAGCCGCACTTTGCTGCTCTCTTCAACCAAAGTGCTGCGGTCCTGAAGTTCTTGTCGACTCCTCGACCGAAGTAAAAGCGCAGAGCTATTGTTACCTGTGTATCGATATCACAGTGTTTGAGCGCTTTGTTCAACCACTGGGCAGCGATATTAGGATTGGGGCTGACACCGATTCCGTCTGCATACGATATGCCAAGATGATACTGGGCGCGGTGATGCCCTTGATGT
>CAYTDR010000010.1:0-2172 GCA_964436185.1 uncultured Candidatus Obscuribacterales bacterium
CGTGCCCTTTCCGCCGGGTGCCGGCGTTGACATCGTTTCCCGCGCGGTCAGCGGTGATGCATCTGATCTTATCCATCGAGTGACGCGCAATTGGAGTGGACGCACTGACGGGATGACGAGCTTTCGCCCGTTTATCTCCCTCGGTTTTTGCATTGATTACCTGTTTTTTGGCGTCCGCTCTTTCGGCTACCATCTGGTCAATCTCTTGATGGCATGCGGATGCTCCTGTCTTGTTGGCCTAATCACCTATCAGCTCTGCGGCTCATCTCCGCGAAGTTTTGACGACCACTATGCGGAATCGTTTCCGTCGGAGCCGAACACAGGAAAACCTGCGGCAATTTTTGCCGGTTTGATAGCAGCGCTGTTATTCTCATTGTTTCCGATTCATCCGGAGGCAGTTGCCTGGGTGATCGGAAGAGTCGACGTGCAGTGCTGTCTCTTCTATCTTGCATCAATCTATTCATATATCCGCTTTCGCCGCAAGCTGAGGCTCGGCTGGCTGATTGTTTCGTTGTCTGCATTTCTCCTGGCGCTAGGAAGCAAAGAAATGGCAGTGACTCTACCTGTGGTGATTGCCTCCGGCGAGCTACTGCTGGCACGCCCATTGGGTTGGAGTAATCGCTCGATAAAACAACGATTGCTCTATACCGGGAGCTTTCTTGCGCTCCTGGGCTCGTTTGCAGCCGTACGGACCTTGTGTATCGGCACAATGGTGGGGGGGTATGGAAGTGGAAGTTTCAAGGAGTTTTTGCGATCTTTCCGAAATTTTCTCGATTTAGCCACTGCTGCGAAGGTACTTTTTGGGGTCAATGAGGAACAGCAGTTTCCGTCCGGAATTCAGTACATGTCCAATTTGTGCTGGTCCGCTATTGGTATAAGTTTGATTGTTCGAGCTCTGTCTAACGTGGTTTGGCTCAGAATCTTCGGTTTCCTATGTGTCTGGCTTGTTGCTGCGGAGCTGCCGACGTTCCAAATCTGGCACATTTATCCGAACCTGGTGGGCAGTCGTCTATTCTTCCTCGGTTCAGCACCATTGTGCATCACAGTTGGTGTCGTGATCGCCACGTTCTGGCCGTTTCGGCAAAATTGCGACATGATGTTCGAACGGTTTCGCACACTATGTCTGGTGAGCAGGTGTCAGGGCATAATGCTCATCGGTGCTGGAGTTTCTCTTGCGGCGTGTTTCTACCTGGCTCTGCATCACAATCTTTCTACATGGGTCGAGGCCGGTAGGCAGGTGCAAGGAATTCAGCCTGCTGTGGCTCAAGCTGTAAGTCAGGTTAAACCGGCACAGTATGTTCTTCTCCTGGATTTACCTCAAGACTACCGTGGCTCCGGAATGTTGGGACGACCCGAATTCCTGAGCATGATGATGTCGTCTCCCAACAATGCCGCCGACTTGTCTCAGCGGGTATTGACCATGCGTTCCCTCAGCCCCGCCTCGACAGACAAACTATTCACTCATACACTACTCAATCTTGCCCAAGACAGTCGAATCGGTGCGATTCTCAAATGGGACAAACGAGATGGTCGATACCGCCCATGGTGTCCGCCTTCGGGTGCGGCAGGTTTGACTGTCGTCGGTGAACAAGGTGAAGAGCGCTCGATTGGGCAGACTGCTACAGCGCGGGCAAGCACAGGTTCACTCTCGAACAGCTTCGCACTTCAATCCCGACATACGACCAACCTGGCAAACATTGACCTGGAGGAGGGAGAGCGTGGCGAGAACGGCGAGACACCCGATGTCGGAATGACCAGCGAACTACCTGGTGCGCGCACAGAAGTGCGAACGAGAACATTGAGTGACGATGGAAAGTTCACCGTCTATTGCCATGTACTTGAAGCTAACGCGCAGCAGCGTACGCTCTGGCTGAGTGACACGGAGAGTGAGCGCAAGAGCAAGGGGCCAGGGAAGAGGCGATTGGCGCGTATGCGTGCAGCGCAGCTCGCCCTACAATCGCGACAGGATTCCCAGCGTCAGCCGCACGGCTCAGAGTCAAATATGTCCGATGAGGGCAGACCGGTACAGCAAGAGTTGAATGGCTCTGCCGGGAGCGCCGATGGAGCTGCTCTCCGTAGAGTGCAGCGGCTCAATCCGCTAGCGGTGTCCTGGGTTCGTGTAGGAATGGTAGCGACCGATTCGAGCGGTATTGCCGTTCCACTTGAATCCAT
>CAYTDR010000010.1:2182-22325 GCA_964436185.1 uncultured Candidatus Obscuribacterales bacterium
TGTCGGAGCGCACCGCAGAGGGTGCCACCTTTGGACCCACGGCGCAGGTTCAGGATGGAAAACTTTTGTTTGTGCCGGACAGGTTCGGCGACTGGTCTCTCAACGGTGCAGTAACTCGGCTGGGGTTGCGTTTTCCAGCCAATCAGAATCGCATTCAGATCACTTCAGTTGAGTCAGGACCGTTCGCAAATACATTTCCTCTCGTCAGCTCATCGCAGGTCGAGAAAGGTCAGACCACCGGCGGCGGTACTGCCGAAACACCTACATTTGCTGGCAGGCTAAGTATTACGAACCATCTGCAAATTGCGCCTGCAATACCGTCTCTGGCGAAGGCGTTCGGCGATGCGCCTGATGTTGCAACAACATTTGCCAGGGAAGAAAGGACACAACCAAGCAATTCGGCTTCGCCGAATCAGAAGTTTCCTACCGTCAATCCCTTGGAACAGTGTGTCAAGAGCGGCGAGATCGTTGAAGTTGCATTTGACGGCAGCACCATTGACGGTGCAAGAAAAGTGAGACTGTACTTCACAAAACCAGGACAAAGTCTGTCCACTGAGACCGCGTCTGTACCAGTTGATCCCAATGCCATCGCTTACGAGATTGTGATTCCAACTACCAAAGGAGTGCTTGAGATTCCAGTGGACCTTCTTGACCGGATTTCGGGAACGTCGGTACGTGAAGTGGATACTGCCCGATACAAGATGGTGGAAGCGGCTGCGCGGACCAATCCACCAGAGGAAGCGACTGTGGAGCGACCAGCGCAATCGAGGTTTCAGGTAGGATTAGTGAGCCTTGATGACAATGCCGAGCCGATCGGATTTTTGAGCGATCCAGTGATGATAAATCTCGTGCGTGGACCCGCGAAGTAAACCGGTATGTTGCTTTCGTTGATGCGATGGCGAGTAATCGAAGTTATTTCACAAAGCTAGCTTGGAATGCAGGTCGCGGCGCGGCGACCCGTCTTTAATGCGCCCAACGAGCGCTGTAATCTTTCACCAGTGGGCTACGTGTTAGGGGAACATGTTGTGCCACATCTGGGAGATGGCTCCTAACAGTGGTTTCGTTCCTTCGGGTTCGCCTTTGGCAAGGGAGGAGGCGAAAGATGCAGCTTTCTTCAGCTCCAGGTGTGGTGGGATCGGTGGAATGTTCGGGTCTGAATCGACCGAGATTAGAACCGGTCTTTCTGCGGCTAGAGCTGACTTGAGAATATGTGGAATGTCACTTTCTTCCTTTATGCTGAAGCCGATCAAGCCTAACGATCGTGCATATTCTGCATAGTTGAAATCTGGTATTTCCTGTGATGCAACGCTTTTGGGGTCGCCTTCTGATACCCGCATTTCCCATGTGACGAAATTTAGATCGTTGTTCTTCAAAACCAGCACAATGAATCGTGGATCTTGCCATTCTCTCCAGTATTTCGAGACAGTGATCAGCTCGTTGTTTCCGATCATCTGCATGGCACCATCACCGGAGCAGGCTATGACTGGTCTGTCGGGGTAGGCGAATTTTGCTGCGATGGCGTATGGAACGCTGCAGCCCATCGACGCCAAGCCACCGGAAGCGGATGCCATCATACCTGGTCGAATTTGCAGATGGCGCGCAAACCAGACTGTAGATGTTCCAGAATCGGCAGTAATAATACACTGACACGGTAATTGATCGGATAGTTGTCTAAATACCTGCTGCGGATTGACCGGTGTACCTGGCACGGCCGCTTGTTCTTCAAGGGCTGATTTGGATTTTCGCACCATTTCTTCTACGCTTTCCCGCCAACTTGTGTCTGCTTTTGGAATCAGAAGTGGTATCAGTTCGCGGAGCGTGTTTGCGCTATCACCGATCAGTCCAAGCTCCATGGGATAGTGCAAGCTGAGGTTTTTCGCACTGAGGTCTATCTGGACTCCTCTTGCCGTGCCCGGCTTGGGCAAAAACTCGGCATAGGGGAAATTTGATCCGATTACCAGCAAGGTATCGCACTCATTCATCAACTCCCAACTGGCTTGAGTTCCCAGCATTCCAATTGAGCCTGTTACAAAAGACAAGTCGTCCTCGACTGAAGCTTTTCCAAGCAACGCTTTAGCGACTCCAGCCTGAAGAAGTTCAGCGACCTTAACCACTTCATCTCTCGCGTTGAGTGCTCCTGCGCCCACTAGCATGGCTACTTTGTTTCCTGCGTTAAGCAATTGTGCGGCTTGAGTCAGGTCTTCTCTGCTGGGAACAACATGAGGCGGTTTTACACATCCGTAGCCGGAGAAGGATTGACCATGCTCTCTTTCCGGCTCTGGCTCCGCCTCTTCGTTCTGAATGTCGTGGGGAAGAATCAGGCATGTAACCGTTCGTTCTGCGTACGCAGTTCGGATAGACCTGTCAATCAGGTGTCTTACTTGCTCCGGTGTGGTGGCAACATTGACGTATTCGTGCGCGACGTCTTTGAATAGTGCGGCGAGGTCTACGTCTTGAAGAAAACCAGATCCAAGTGAGTGTCTGGGCTGCTGACCAACGATGGCCAGCACCGGTTGATTGTCCATCTTCGCATCATAGAGACCGTTCAATAGATGAATTGCACCCGGTCCTGCTGTGGCGATGCAAATGCCAATCTCACCGGTGAACTTCGCATGCGCACAAGCCATGAACGCGCACATCTCTTCATGTCGCGCTTGAACCAATCGAATAAGATCTTTCTTTCTATCTAAGGCAGTTATGAGCGGGTTGATCGCATCGCCGGGATAGCCAAAAACCCGCTTGACGCCCCATTGTGACAGTCGCTCCACTATGAAGTCACTTGTTTTGTGCATGATATTAGGCTCCGATTGGTACCATATTTGATGATTCCGCATGCGTTTGTCCGCACGACAATGACTGCACTATTTGTGCAGCTCCTGGGAACTTAGACCTGTCAGATTCTACATAGCTTGAATTTTTCGTTCTCATGCTGACCAGGAACTCGAGCCATTAGAGACGCAGAGCCGTTGAGCTTCGTGCTATCTCTGAGTCGACAGAACGGTAACGCTCAGAATCTTCTCTTTTCACACCGGCTTGCAACATCATGGCCGTATCCGGACATGCATCGGGTCAATCAAATGATGAAGCGGTTAACAACTGCATGCCTCAGATCGGAATGAGGCTGCCGACGCTGCCAAGCCTCGGGATTGCCATCAGCGGACTCAGGGATTTGTACCACCAGGTGTCGTTGTACTTCCGGGTGGTTTTGCCGCAAGCTCCTCTTTTTTCTTGAGATAGTCGTAGAAAAACTGTCGTTCGCCCTCAAGGTGAAGCTTACCAAACATTCTCTCAACAGTTTTTCGCGGAACGCCTGCCTCTATCATGCTTGCGGCAACGTCAATCTCTCGGAGAGCCTCATTTACCTTATCGTTTGCAATGTTAGGCGCTTTATCAGCCCAGTATTTTTTCAGGGACTTGAACTGATCCGAATCACGAAAATCGAGAGTTAATTTACTGACGCCGGACGAGACGGTCTGATTAGTATGAACCAGATTCTCTTCGAAGAGGACCATCGCTGTTTTTGCCCGCAGGGCGCGACCAACAGGCGACTGTTGGATGCTTACAACCAGGGCACGTTGCGCCGGTGTAGTTCTGTGCGACTTTTCTCCTAGTGTGCCTGATAATACGTAGTCCGGATTCATCAAACTGACGCGAACGCCTGGCTCGATCTCCACTACCGGTTCTACTATTCGAGCGTATCGACTATCGCTACCTGTCGATTCTTGCTGCGCATTTGCGGTGTGCATACGATTGAGTAGAGCCTGGATTTTTGTTGGGTTCTGCAGATCAGCAAGACTAACCTCAAAGGTCTCCACTCTGATCTCACGTGATGCTCGCGTGTCACTAGCAGGTCCCTGGTCTGTCTCACTAATTCTCACATTCGAGCCCTCAGGGAGCCGTGAGGCAATCTCGTAGGCGTTCGTATAATCGCCGTGACCCATCGCCGCGGCAAACTCACCAATATTTTTCATTTCATCGGAGAGTTTCTTGTCTCCATTTTTCGGAATTTTAAAGAGAATATCGTCTGGCCAAATCTCTTTGAGTTTTGCCGCCAGTTTCTCCCGGATCTCCTTTGCTACGGTTTCTATTTGTTTCTTATTGACACCATCTGCGGTTAGACCTTCTACGAGTGTCTTCATGTCTGCGTCAGCTAAACGTCCTCTGACGCCCGTGGGATGTGCTGGTCCTGACTTATTGAGAACATCAAATGCTTTGTCTGGATTGTTGAGGAGGAGCCCGATGTTTTCTCGCTCCGCTGGTGGCAAGTCGATCAGACGTGCAATAGTTTTCGAGTCGATTTCGCCCCTGGCATGAAGGTGACTTAGAACGTCGAGCGTACTTTGCGATATTTCGTCAGTGTTTGCCAGGTCGACGAGCTTTTTCAGCGTTTCTTTAGACAGTCGATTGCTATCGTTCAGAGTGACCTGTCTATCGAGGATCTTCAGCACGGCGCTGTCGCTATGACGCGGAGACGTAACCATCTTCCCTACTGCCTCCGCGGGAAGCACTCCGCTATCGACATAGCGCGTTTTCAAGTCGGAGAGGCGCTGTAGGCGTTCGATCAGCACGGGCCGGTCTGTGGTCGAGCGAATCACTGTTTGAACCGTCGCTAGAAATTCTGGTGATGCATTGAGCATCAGGAGTGTAGCGATTTGCTCATCCGAATAGCGGTCGTTGTAACGAGGATCGTCGAAAATGAACTTCGTCTGAGCGACGGCTGACTGCAATTCGGCGGGAAGCTCAAGGATTCTCGCCAGCACCTTCGAGTCAGAAATTCCCGACTTAGCAATGTCTATAACAGCCTTCACCTTCGCGGGGTCTCCGCTTTGCGCCATCTCGATCTGCTTTAATGAGTTCGTGTCAGAGATTCTGCCTGTTTTGCCAATTTCTGCAGCCGCTCGTCTAACCTGGGGGTCGGACGATCCGGAGAGCACCATCAGTGGTTTCATGTCTGCTTCCGAAATGGATTTATTTTTAACCAGAGGTGCCAGGGCTTCGAACTGTTCACTGGGAAGAGCGTAGAGATCTTTTATTAGCTCAGGTGAGCGTTTGAGGGTGCCCTGCTGAACTGACGTCTCAATGGCGATCACATCATTGATACCATTCTTCGTCTCAGCTAACGCCAGAATTTTATCCGCTGTCAGTCGTTTATCTTTCATGGCGGTTTGAAGAATTTTGAGAGCATCCTCTCCCAGAGTGGTCAGGCATGTCTTCGCATTCAGGTTTTCTAGAAGTTTAACCAGGTCGGGACCGGTCATCTTACCCGCCAACGACTGATCGCCAAGGAGGCGAAGTACGTCAGGACGCATGCTCGCAAGGGACTCTGCGACATTTGCCGCTCTGGCTGCAGGAAGTTGATGGAGGGTATCTATCAGACCTCTGAGCGAGTTCAGCGTTGCGGCATCAGGGACCCCCGTCTTGAAGAACTGGCTGAGTACTTGCAAGTGCTCGGTATTTAACGAAAGTAATGAACAGATTAGTTCCGGATGGCTTTTAGCGGTCTTGGCAAAATTGTCAGCGAGAGTGACATTGGCACGGATCGCTGCATCCGAAGCGGCCTTGGGGCGCTCGAGGAACGGATCAACTATAGCCTTCCTAATATCGTGGGGTAGTCCTTTCAGTGTTTGAGCCGTAACGGGATCTGAATCTGCGAATTTCAGAAAACGTTCGTAGGCGCGCAGACATTTTTCGACGGAAACAACGTCAGGTTGATGCGTCCCAGCGAAGACGTCTTCACCGAACATGACTTTCATATTTGCCGGCAGGTCATCGATTCGTTTTAACATATCCTGTCTTCGGCTCAGATCGAAGTGATCGTCGGTAACGAATGCGCGACGATTTATCTCAATTTGTTGCTCCCGTGGCATCTTATTCTGCGCTGCCGGTACGCCATTGCCTGCGATACCATTATCACCATCAAGACCCTTCAAAATCTCACTAATATGCCAGGCTTCCACCTCGTGAATCGTATTGCGGTAGAGGTCGTTTTTCTGCCTTTGCAATGAGTCGTACTGCTCTAACATCCGGTCGGCAATCTTGCTCGCCAATTCTTTGTCGGTTATTACTTTTTTGTTCCGTTGCTCGATAGCACGATCGAGCCAGCTAATATCGTCGTTTCCAAAATAAAATTCTCTTGCATCGGGATCGTCAAGTGCCTTTCTGAATTCATCGATTTCAGCAGGATTCGCTTGTAATTCGTTGATTACCTCGGCCAGTTGACTCATGGGTTCGTCGTAAGCATCCACGTCTTCGTTGTACCGCTTGAACGATGCAGCAAGATCCTGGGCTCGCTTCGTCTGCGCCTGAGAGAGTGACTTGCCCTTATAGTCTTTCAAAACCTGGGCGGCGAAGTCACTATCGAGATCGAATCCGGTGCTATCCTTGAATTTTTCGGTAAGCTTGCGCATACCGTCTTTGGACGTTAGATCGATGTTGCCCTTGGTAAACTCTTCCGATTCTGATAAGGCACGAACGATGAGCTCATCCTGACTCCTGTGAACGAGCTCATGGGCAAAATTATCGAGTAGCTTCTTGGCACCTTCGGGACTCAAGAGATCTCGATAATTCAGTGTGATACTGTTGTGTCCGTGTTTGTAAAAACCATCAGCATCTATCTTACCGAACTCCAGTTTTACTGATGGAATGCCGACCTCTTTGCAGTAGCGATCTACTGCTGCCTGCATATCCTGGATTCGTGATTCGAGCATGCGGATATCCGGGGTGCGCAGCGCATCGAGCGCTTTGTGCATATCTAGCAACTTCTGGCTGGCTTGGCCTTTTGCTACACGCTGTTGCATGGTCTCGAGAATTTTGGTGCTGCCGATGGTGCCGGCCTTGGCTAGCGTTTCGCCTTCTGCCAGCAACGCTGCCTCATAGTCGGAGCGCGCTTTAAAATAGGAATCGGCAGCTTCTGCCGAATTGCTGACGTCGCTCCAGCCAGAGGTGCGGTCCTTAATGGCTTTCGCGAGAACATCCATGGATTTGGCTGGATGTGAAGTGAAAAAGTCCGGAGAGATCCTCGAATTTGGTTTGAGACCCATGAATTCGAGGACGGTGCTTCGGACATCGAGATGATTGTGTCCGAAGAGTTCGCCAATATTTTTCCTCGATAGTCCGGCTTGCTCGAAGATGAAGAGTATTTCCTGTTCGAGAGAGACCCGACCTCGGTCGACCAACTTTCCGTCGACGAACGAACTCATGTGTTCGGGGCTATCCTTCTGATTCTTCAACACCCACTCAGCATATAGACTGGAAACGGCACGGTTTCCCATTCCTGCGTGGCGAACATGGGCGCGTTCTTCGATAGTTGTGATCACGGCTTCTGTCGCAATTCTGCGACCATGGGCACTATCCATGAAAGTCTTGAGCACGGCTGTAGCCTTATCTATTTGTCCTGAATTCTGACCGCCGCCATCCAGCACCTTCATGGTAATCGCATCTATCTTGACGCCGCCTACGTTGATAATCACCTGAGGAACGTCGACGGAGGTGTTGGGCGATAGCTGATGGGGAGCGCTTCCTACGGCTCCGATCTTCTGCAGGTAAGCCTGTAGGTTAGCTTGCGCTGACGGACCTTGGAGATCGGCGAGATTGACCTCGACTGGCACGTGTTTGAAGGTAACGCCGTCGGGGAGCCCGTTGGTTGCCGTGGCAATATTGATTGCATCCTGGAATTTGCCTGCTTGCAGAGCCTCCAGGCACTGACGCACCTCTCCAATCAATTTCTGAGCTTCGGGATGAACCTCGACGCTGGTACCATCAACGGTGATCGTACGGGGGTTTGGTTTGGGCGCATCCAGTGCAATAGCGGAGATTGAAACTGGTGGATTGCCATCGCCCCTGGCCAGATTGTTGAGCGTGATTGGTGGAATATCGGGGTTTCCGCCCACTTGACGAACGTGATAGGTGCCCTTACCGGTTGGTGTGAGGACATAGCCATCGTCTTGCATGCGTTTGAGAAAATCGACTTCCTTGACACCACGGGTGAGGCGGTAATCCAACACTCTGCCGGGTCCGAGATTCGCATAGTCGACAAGCTTTTCCGCGCGTGCCTGTGCTCTTCCGGTACGATAACCCATGCCCATGTTGACACCGAGGGAGATTGAGAAGGACTGCATGAACTGTCCGAACTCTCCCATTTTTTGAATCTCACCAGGTGTAAGATTACTCCCGCTATAGTGCTCATACGCGATTGTAAGCCCACCTTCTGCAATGGTTTCCAGTGATAGGTCTCGCACCGACTGGATCATCTCTCTAAATGATCTGGAGCCGATCTGGCGCATACACGCGGCCGCTCCGCTGCTGCCGTTTGCCATCATGACCATGCGCTCTGCATTGACCGCCACGTGTTGAAGATTGTTGGAGTTGGCTTTCAGCACCGAGCCGAACGATTCCTTAAAGGTGGTTTTGGCACCGGCCCCCGCTGACCCGGCAAAACTGCCCAATCCAGCGCCGACAACAAAGCAGGCAAAGTCTCTGGCGAACTCCTTACCGTATTCGTAGCCGACGTTTTTCCACCAGGACTTTTGTATTTCATCATCGGTGAGCGGCGTGTCATATTGGGCTTTTGCGATTTGCCGGTTGAAATGCAATATCTTGGCGCCGTTATTTCTCGTCGGTCCCCAGCCTGTGTGCTGTCCGAGGTTCTTACTATAAAAGTACTCATTGGTCGCTTCACGTGTCATGAGACCGACAGCGGCAATCGCGGCGATCGCGAGCGGACCGGTTAGTCCGAACGTGGCGCAGGCCGATGCTGCCAGGGCACAGGCAGCGATGGTGGCGAGAATTGCTGGTCCGTTCTGTTTGATCCAGTTTGTGAAACTGCTCTCGGTCACCCGCCCCTGCAGCACGTCATCGAGTATGGTATTCAGCTCTTTATACTGGTTTCGCCGGACAGCACGATCATTTTCGTCCTTAATAACTTCTCCGTTCTTGCCTTTGCATTCGGAGCGATCATAATGCTGGCTATGTACCGGATTAAGCAAGTCATGCATGTCTTGATAGGACTTGATGGCGTGCTTGAGTTCTTCTTTCGTTCCTGGATCGACGGCGCTGCTGAGCGCCTCCTCCATTTGTTTGATTCGTGTTCTCATCGTAGTCAGTTGCGTGGCGTCGACTCGCGTCATCTGATCTTTCAAGAACTTCGCATGACTGCGCAGCACATGTATTCCGCCACGATAAATGGTTCCGTCCTCGGCGGCCTGGAAGAAGCGCCTGAACTCTTCCATTTTTTGTTGCATGTCATTGGCAACGCCGGAGATATGGGTGAGAGTCGGATCGTCATGCAACGCGCGGAACATATGTGCGCGCAGTGCTGCTCGGTCTTCCAGGCGACCATCGTCTTTCAATTGAATCAATCCGCGAGGTTCCTTGGCATTGGCGCAATTTTTCTTGCCGAGGATCGAACTGAACGCCTCTTCGTCATTGTTGTAAGTCCTCTCATAGAGCGGAACTGTGTCCCAATGAGCCTTCCCTCTCGCTTTCAGTTGTTTGAGGATACTGCGACCGAGGACGGTATCGTCACCAGATACCATCAAGTCGTTCCATATTTCCGGTGCGATTTGTGCCAGATAGACCGCATGGTTTTTCCACATGCTCAGAGCAATTTGACGAGAATCTTCTGTTCGTCCCTGATTGCGGGCCTCGATGTAGCCGAGCACTCGCTGTCCGAGATCCAGCTCAGTCAAGGCATATTGTTGATCCTTGAGAGTGGGTGCCAGTATTTTTACTTTTTCGCGGGTTTCGTCAAAGCTGCTTGCCAGTCTAAATTGCTCGCTCGCCCATTCTCTGTCGACGCCGTTGTTGAAGGTGTTTTTGACCTTCGTCCAGTAAGGAACCCCTTTGGTCGTCATGTCCACGAGAGTGCTGAGGTTTTCGCTTCGCCCGGTCTCCAACGCTTTGATATTGGTTGTGGTGGCATCAACTTTGGTTTGTGCTTCTTTCCTGAGCGCGTTGATCTTTCCTGGAATGTCGTCGAGGAGGGCACTGTAAGGAGTTTCACCGAGTGTTCCGGCGTACATCTTTCGTGCAATAAGCTCGGGAGGAATGACGACCGCTTGCCAGCGAATGGCCTCCTTTTGCTCGTCGTTCATTTGAGACCAATTTATTTTTCTTTGATCTTCGGCAGAAGGGGTCTCTTTCCATCCAAGATATTCCTTCTCTTCCTTCGTCCATTTGTCCCAACCCATGACTTTCGCTCGTACACCGGCTGGCACGGAATTGAGCAACTCGACATTGCGAGCTACGTCTCTCAGCACCTTCTCGCCATTGGCACCGTCTTTTCCGTAGTGGCGAATAATCTGATTGGCGATCATGAAAACGTTGGGAGGATCATTGGGACGTCGATCCGCAATCCGTCCGCGGTGTATTCCCATGTCCAGCAAGAGTGCAGCGGACGGTCGTGGCAGTTGTGCCCCGTCGACAATTAGACCTATCTTTTCAGCAAGATCAAGTCGGAACGGCTCACCTTTGTAATATTGCACCAGAGCCACCCGCAGATCGTAGCTTTCGTGCGATGGTTTTAGGTCTCCCTGTCCCTGCCCTTTGTGGTAGTGCGAATACATGGGCCAGTCGACGGCTGTGAAAGCGGAGAAGGCTACCTCACGCGGTCCGTTGGTGCCAGGTGGCGCGCTTGGTGCCTCCGTGATTACGCGCATCAGAACACCGGCACACTCGGCTCGGATCAAGTCCTTTTCTTTACCCACAAGCAGGTAGAGGACATCGTCTCCTGTCTCATTGAATCCTCCGGGATGCTCCTTGGTTGTACCAATCTGTTTGATTCGCTTAATTTCAGTCTCGCCAAGGTGCGGCGCCAACGCACCCAGCGCGTGTAGGCAAGCAAGTCGATGGCGGAAAGACCTATCGCCGATCTCCGGCACGCTGAGGTTCTTTATATCCGGAGGCAGGTCGGCGTCGTAAAGAGACCGACCAACAGCTACATCGAGCAATCGATTGGCTAGATCCTTCGCAACAGCGGCCGGAATTGAGCCGCATTTATCTCGCAGCAGATCCACCATCTGTGGTGTTATATGCCGTGGCTGGATTAGTTTGACATCGCTCTCTTGCCAGTGCTTCGAGAAGGCGGTGAAACCTTCTATCGCGCTGGAATATCGCTTTTGGGCAATGGCAGCAGACAGCTCGTAGTTTTCATACGAAGTAAGTTTGCCGCCCGACTTGTGATCGCTAATCAAGGCATCATGAGTGTCGAAGGCGTGTTTGAAACCGTAGTCGAGCACGGCACGAACTTGATCTGGCAGTTTGCCTACAGGCAGCTTGCCTGCCACCGTCCCCAGTGTGGCGAGGTAGCAGTTTCTGTCGACTAGAGAGACTTTACCGCCCTTCTCGAATTCTTTAGCCCAGCTATCGACCTGCAGCATTGAATCGACAAGCATTGGCACTCTGTCCGGATGTTCAGAGATGCTTTCCAGCGTTTTGCGAGCTCTTTCGGCGATAGGTTTGTATTCGGTAAACTTTCGTCGCGTAACCACGCCCCAAAGCCCGCGTTCTTCAACAAGCTCCCGCGTGTGTTCATCGGCACTACCAGTGGTGATGGCGGAAAGCACGGTCATGCATGCTTTACTGCCTTCCAGCGCCGAGTTGTTGAGCTGGTCGAAGTGCTCCATCACCCTGGGGTTATGGATATTTTCCACATAAAGCTTGGCCAGATCAGTACTATCTTTGCCTTCAGTGCGCATGACCTGGAAGAGAGCGTCGAACGTCGGATTGAACGTCTCTTTGTGACCCAGACCCAGTTTTAGAATCGCCAGATACTCGGCGTCCGGCTTGAACGCATGAGCGTAGGATGTGGCAATTGCCAGCTCCCTGGTGAGCACACCCTTTTCGGCAGAAACTTTTACAGCTGCTCTGGTTGACTTCAGTAGCTCGGTGCGCAAATCGTCCGGCATGCCCTGGAAGTTTGGAACATACATATCCTTGCCGTCGAGAGTGCCATGATTCCTCATCCAGCCGCTTATTGCCTTGCTGTCGTTGGTCCCGCCTACAAGGATGGCGCCCAGCGATTGTGAGGCATACTTGTTGCCGGAGTTTGCTTCTTTGATAACTGTGTCAAGAGCTTGCTTCGCCTCTTCTGGCGTAGCACCGCCTGTAGAGACAAGCGACATCGTGATCAATGCATCGTTGGCAACCAGCCATGAATACCAATCCTGTGCAGTAGCATTGGGTCGACCAGCATCCTTACTGGCCTCTATCTCCTCTTTCAAGCGCTCCATGATCAGACGGCGCTCTTCCTTCGACGACGTGGGTGTCAGGTCGCGCACAATTCTCTGGCTGCGGAACCTGTCTAGCTCTGCCTGTCCATCAGGCAGAGCAGTTCTCAGAGCCGCGACCTGGCAGGCAAATGCTTCAGGGCTCTCATTCTTCGCCGCCTTCAAACTCTCGATCAGTGCGGAAAGCTTCTGACCACAAGCTTCTTCCAGCGCCATTACATAGGTCGACGCTTGCTGGCTGTAGCTGCTTTGTTTTTGTAGCTGTTCCAGACTGTCAATAAAATCGCGAATCGATTTGGGGTCAATTTTATCCGGAGGCGAACTTTCAATTTGTTTGGCATTTAGTTGAATCTGCACAGCCGTTTCGACCGCCAGAAGCCTGTCATGGGTGACTCGAAAGCGAGTGCCCTCCAGATGAAGGTTATTGCGGGTAAGATTATTGAGCTCGAATATGGCGCCCAGACGCCGATTATCGCCGGTCTGCTCGAGCGATAATTTTAGCTCCGCACACTGCTTGTCTGTAAGCGAGCCGTCCTTCAACAGGGTCGTTAACAGATGAGCAACGTCAGGAGTAAATTGTTGCAGATCGAGCCCCTTCTCTAGCGACTTGATCAACTCCGGACTCAAATCGCTTTTCCGTATTGCGGAACCCGGCGGAGGTAAGACCTCACCTAGTTGCTTGACCAGCTTGGCACCCAACTGATCGCGCAAGAGATATCGCGCCACCAGATCGTCGACTCGGAGGGTCTCTGCCTGACGCCGTTTTTCTGCTTGCTCAAATAGTTGCTCTTCGCCTGCTTCCCCGCCGACAAGCTTCTCAATGTCAACTCCACTGAGTCCTTCGAGCTTGTTTGCGCGAATTGCCTGCGGTTTCATCGCTTCGAAGAGTGCTGCTCGTGCGCCTGGATGCACGACGGACTTGAGGATCTTGGCTCGATCGCCCGATTCGATAGAAAGCGCTAGCTCGGTGGCCTGTTTTCTCTCATCGGAGCCTTCTTTGCCATGAGTTTTCAGTCGGGTAATGATATCACCGGCGCCACCATCGCGGTTGTATCGCGAAAGCTCTGCGAGCGTACCAGCAAGAGCTTCAGGTGTGTAGAGATTCTGCCCTATATTATTGACCGTTCCGGCAAAAGTAGCTTTGTCGATCATAGGAGCTAGACTTGTATCGATGTCCGAGGCAATCTGGGCTCTGTGCAATGCCGTTATACGAGTGGTGGCATTTTTATCATTGCCGGACGAGGCAATTACTGCGACGAAGGCTTTGGCCACAGCTTTCTGGCGTCCGGAATATACTTCGCCAGCTTCTAGTTTTGCCTTGCCTACGTCCGCCGATGCCATCGTCAGCAGTGGCTTCTGATCGAGGAAATCTAATATGCGTCCGGCCGGTGAGTTGGTATCACCTCTGCGCCTGCTTGCATTGGCTAGCATCGCCAGATCAAGCAACGCGGCGCGTTGATCCAATCGCGCTTGTGCTTGGGCTTCAGGAGTGGACGCCGGGTTAGCGAGAACGTCGGATGCTTGCACCAGTCTTAGTGCTCCGTCCACGGTTGACAAAAGCGCCAGTGGCCTCACTGCGGACTCATTGCCGCGCTGTACTTCATCTCGGAGGAGCTCCATCACGACATGTCGATGGTCCGCTGTCGGAGCGCTGTCGTAACGCCTGAGTATCAGATTGATCACCCGGTTATTGCGGTCCCCTACTCCCACGGGTGAGGCGAGCAGCTTATCCAGCTCTCCCGGTTGCTCTTGAAACGGCAACTTGTAAAGGTCGAGTTGAACCTGAGCTTCGGAGGCCATTTGGAAAACATTGAATCGCGCCTGCGTATCGGCTGCCGCTTTTGCTGCATCGCTATCCTTTAGTTTAGGATCTTTGGCGATGTTTTCCAGCTCCACGAGGACGATGGCTAGCTCGGGAGAGTCTTCCGCCCGGGCTTGCATCACCTGATCTTTTAAGAGTCGGACCTTCTCGTCGGGTGATTGTGCATTGTCAATCGCTTTGCGCCGTTCTTCCAGCGAGAGGCCGGGTGAGGAATTCTTGCCAAGGAACGATTGCCATGCCTGCCCCGTGCCCGCCTGCTCGAAGGGCTGCTTGGCCCGCAGAAGCCGTTGAAAACTTCCACCGCTGCGCTGAAACAACTGGACAAGGTCTCCATCTCGCTGGTCTATGGCCGCTGCAAAGACTCTCAAGAAATCGGTTTCGTCTACTATTTTTGGATTAAGCTGCATTGCATTACGCAAAACCGCCCTGGCCAGGTCCTTTTGCTCGGGAGACATGACTAGTGGCTGTGACAAACGCTTGTCCTGCTCCAGAAGCTGCAATTGCTTCTTGTTGCCTCCACCGGCCTCGAACAGTTTCATTAGCTCGGTATCTTTAGTGCCATCTGCCCGGGCGAGAAGATTGAGGAATTCCTGATCGGTGGCCAGGTTGTTATCCAGCTTCAACGCTTCTGCAAGGAAAATTCTGGCTCTCACTTTAGGTTCTGAATTAGCGGTATCGGTCTCGCTTTTATTGGGGAAGTTTTGTATGAGAAGAAGCGCTTGTGAAGAGTCCGATCCCGAATTACGTGCTGACAAAAGCGCTCTGGCAGCCCACATACGGGCGTTGACGGGAAGTGTGGCTGGTGAGATTGCCAGCTCACTTATCGCCGAGCGAACCTGGTCCTGGAAACCAGGAATCGGGAAATCGGACATCCCAAAGTTGGGCATCATAGAAAGCTCAGTGAGAGAGGAAACTCGATTACCTGTCGCCTCCGGAGAGGATGACAAGGAATCAGCCTCAGCTACTAAACGATCCAACTCTTCCAGCCGGTCGGGCCCAAGACCGTTCTTGCCGAAGTCGGATCCCAGGACCGACATGCGATTTTCAAAGGGCGTGATGAAACTACCGACGGCATCATAAAGGGCCAACTGGAATCGTTTTCTTATCTCCGCAGTATCGGTGCTGCGCAGCTCCTCCATGAGTGCTTGTCGAAATTGAGGGTGTAACAGTCCCGGTCCCAGACGGCGCAGATTGTTTATGGCTCTGCTATAGACAACCACATCGGCTGATTTAACATCTTTGAAAAGCTTTGTTCTCTCGTTCTCCGTCAGTGGTGGCTGCATATTTTCGAGAGTGGTCGGCAACACATCACTCTTGGCCTTCACTGCCGGCGGTTTGTCCGATACTGCTGGCTGGTCGGATTCGCCATTCAGTCCATCGACCGTGATCGGGATTGGTATTGGTATGACAGTCTTTTCATCACCGATAACGAACGTATCAGCCTGCGAGTCGTCGATGACGACCGAGGTTGATGCCACCATGAGCGGTGTATACACTTGTTCACTACTGGGGAATCCATGTGCCACTCGAATCTCTTCGCGTGATGCCATGGCAAACTTTGACAGTAAGTCGAAAGACTCGTCCGGGCAGGGTTCTCCGTTGATCAGGATCTGTTCCACTTGACCGTCGTTGAACGTAAATTTGAGCTCTCTGTCCAGTGTGGTCACCGACATGTCAGTTACGTCCTGATTCAAGAAGCTGGCTACAAAATCTGTGGCTCCTGATCTCAGTGAGATGGATAAACCATTCTCGTCCGGATGGAAGAAGACAGTTCCAGTTGCTGCCTGGATGTAAGAATCTCCAATTTTGATTTCGATAGACCGATTCTCTGCCAGAGCTCCATCTTCTCCTGCCGTGACGGATACCTTTAGGCGGCCGCCCTCGTGAAAAACAGTTTCACCTGATTGTGCGCGGGCTCTCAGAATCTCAAAAGTCTGGTTGCCCGCATCGCTTTCGCTTAAACGAAATACGATGCTGCCATCAGGCGGATCATCGATTTCATTGCCTTTCAGATCGTAGAGAGTACCTACGGCTGCGGGCTGTTGGAGCCGGTCAATGCGTTCAGGGTTGGGCAGAGAACCGAATCTTTGCGACAGAAAGTCGTAAGCTTCAGCTACCAGTCTGTCAGGCAGACTGGCAGTCGAAGGAGCATCGTCGACTTGACTGAGTTCGCTGGGATTAATAACCATTCCTGACCTTCCTGTCCGTCACATGCGAGTTATAAGCGTAAAGCACATTACTTGTTATGCCCACTCGGACCGGAAGCTGAATGGATAGCTACAGCTTGATTTCTAGGCGCTCAGTGCTAGGTTTTGGACTCCCCCGAAATGTTTATGGCTGCTAGCAATTCGGCGAATCCGTACATTTTTACGAAGCCAAAACCTGCTTGGTTAACGGCTTGAGCTGGACCACCTGATGCTTCTATCGAGTCGATTACAGTCTGAAACTGGTTCAATAACAAGTTGACCGACCCTTTTATGTCTGTCTCGTTCTTTTCTCCCGGCTCATCTGAGATTGCCGACGGCAGCTCGACTTCTTCTTCTCTAACAGGGGTCACTCTAAACGGACTTTCTGTTGTTGATCTGTTCGTCCTGCTTCCACTCGTAAAGTAAATATCGTCAGCTCGCCCAAGATCCAGGTAACCAGAACCTGGTGTGGAAAGCTTGTCCCAGTCCAGGTCTACATTCTGCAGATCTTTTAGAGACTCGTAAGTCTGATTGTTCATTTCGCCAACGCCCATGCCGATCCCCCACCCACAATTGCAATTTAACTGGTAAAGGTTACAAAGAGGTTACAGCAATCGAACACTGCCAAGGTGATTGGACGGCTAAATTTCGTCAAGGCAAGTTAGTTGAGAGCTATAGGTCCGCATGTGCGACTATGCCAGGGAGCGCGAGGAGATTGACACGTGAACATTGAGAGTACTCTGTCCGGAATTGCCGGGTAGATGGCGCTGCAATTGCCGGTCCATCGTGGTTCATATAAATCACTTTGTGCTAGGATTCTCTCGCGCTAGGAAAAGAAGATTGAATACGAAGACTGGTGCGGTTCTATGGCTGATTCAAAAACTCAAGGGAATCCGGAGCCGATGTGGCCGACACTGGTGGCGATGGCGGCTGCCGGAGGACTCTTTGCTGCTTTGCCTGATAGTCTGGCAATCGGTCCGAGCTGGCTGGTACTGGCTGTAGTGGCAGGATTGTTGATACCGGCAGAGGTGTGTCACTATGCTGGGATCCATAAGTACTGTCGGGTTTTGGGCTACATGGTGATCAGCATCGTTACCATTACCATGATCGGCTCTGTGATTCTTCTCGTTGACGCGATCGGGCACAAGGTAATTCATCCACATACTCTTCTTCATTCTGCCAGCACGCTCTGGATCACCAACATCCTCGTATTTGCAGTCTGGTATTGGCGTCTGGACGCTGGCGGACCACACGTGCGCAGCTCTCGCGGAAGCCACTCGCACAAACATGGAGCTTTCTTGTTTCCGCAGATGACATTGGAAGTGGATGAGACGGACGATGAGGAGGATTGGGTGCCAACATTCATCGACTACCTTTTCCTCGCTTTCAATACAAGCACCGCACTTTCTCCCACTGACGCGCCGGCTCTGTCTCGATGGGCGAAAGTACTGATGATGATTCAAGCTTTGCTGTCGCTCATGATCGTCGTTTTGCTGGCGGCAAGAGCCGTTAATATACTTTAGGTGGGGACGATATTCGCTGTCCAATAACACGCAAGGCGTCTAATAGAATTTTTTGAGGGGCCCAAGGAGTCTCCTCATCGGGTACCTTGACTCGTAGATGCGTGTTGTTGCGCCGACGGAACGCCTCATCGCGCTCCTGAGCCGACAATAGAATGGTATCGCTTGATCGATCGGTGATGCGAGAATCAATAGATGGAAAGTACGGAGAATAGCTACGTGGCACGAGACCCAATACCCGCCTGGTTTTTCGTTGTGGTCGTAGTACGCAAAGACGACCAGTATCTTCTCGTCCACGAGGTGAAGCACGGAGAGACCTGGTATCTTCCGGCAGGCCGTGTCGAGCTCGGTGAGACACTAGTGGAGGCGGCGCTTCGTGAAACACTAGAGGAGGCCGGAGTCCCAATCCGTGTCACTGGCTTGATTCGAATCGAGCATAACGCTGCTTTGTTCGGCTCCCGCGTTCGCGTTGTATATCTGGCAGAGCCTGTTTCTGATGTAGCGCCGAAGTCCGTCGCCGATGAAGAATCGCTTGGTGCTGCCTGGGTGCGACCTGACCAATTATCTGAGTACCAGCCCTTGCGTGATCACCAGGTGCGCGAGCTGATCGACTATGTCGAGAAGGGCGGCGCGATCTATCCGATCGACATAATATGTCCCGAGGGAGAACCCTTCCGAACTCGGTAGAAGATCCCCCCCACTCAATTGCAGCGCGCTATAGCGGCTGAGTGCCGGAAGTTGGTTGAGTTTCAGTCGAACTCAGTTGTATTCGACTGAGCAAGTTGGCCGTAATCCTGTCGCCCACCCGGTAATAAAGATTCGAGAACAATAGCGGGCAGATACCTGTAACTAGAATTATCAGGCATAGCGTCACGCCAACGAACCTTTCAACCGGTCTGGCATCAAACAAGTGGCCTTTCCACTTCGGTTGTTCTGCGCCGTAGAAGAGTCGCTTCAGAAGCCACAACATATAGCCGGCCGTCAGCACCACGCCGATGGCGGCGATGGCGATGCACAGTTGCGAGAACGGACCGTGCGCATGCGATTGCGCAATCGGCGATGTAAACGCGCCGTAGAACACGGTTACTTCACCTACGAAACCTGACAGCGCCGGCAGACCAAGATTGGCCATCGTGGCGAACATCCATATATAGAAGAGGATAGGCATCTGATAAGCAAGCCCTCCTCCGATCTCGGTAAGCAGCCTGGTATGACATCTTTCATAAACACAGCCGACCATGTAGAAGAGCAGGGCGGAGATAAATCCGTGACTGATCATCTGGAAGATGGCACCATTGACGGCGGCATTGGAGAGTGAGCCGATGCCCAACAAAATGAATCCCATGTGGCTGACACTGGAGAAGGCGATGATGCGCTTCATGTCGTTTTGCACGAGGCAGGCAATCGCTCCCCAGATCACGTTGATGGCTCCGAGGGCCAAAACCCACGGCGCATACTCTTGCCAGAAAGCCGGGAAGAAGCCCATGCAGATTCTAACCAGACCATACGAACCCATCTTGAGCAACAGTCCGGCGAGCATCATTGATATCGGAGTTGGTGCCTCGACGTGAGCATCAGGAAGCCATGTATGGAACGGAACTGAAGGCAACTTGATAATGAATGCGAGGAAGAAGCCAAGACAAGCCAGAGATTGAACCGCCATCGGCAGGTTGTTAACGCGCAAGGCCAGCTCGGGCATGCTGAACGTCGCCAACGCAGGCTGAAGTGCATGCAACTGCGTGTACATGTAGAGCAATCCGGCGAACATCAACACGCCGCCGAAGAATGTATAAATGAGGAACTTCATCGCCGCATAACCACGCCGCGGACCGCCCCAGATGGCGATCAAGAAGTACATCGGGACTAGCTCCAATTCATACATGATGAAAAACTGGAGAAGGTCCTGGGACAAAAATACTCCCAGGATTGAGAAGGTGAGGAGCATGACCATCGCATAGTACAGGCGCCCTCTCTCCTTAATTGTATGGCTTGCGAGAACCGATAGGAATGTCACTATCGTAGTCAGCAGCACAAGCGACATGCTCAACCCGTCTACGCCAATGAAATAGCTGACTTGAATCGGGTTGGAAATCCAGGTGAGGTGAGTCACATATTGAAGTGTCGGAGCGTGGATGTTGAACTGGGCAGCCAGTACGAAAGAAAGTAAGACGTTGAAGCCCGTCGCGCCTATCGTGAAGTAACGTGCATCCTTGTCAGAAATCGGAAACGCCAGAAACAAGGCGATGATTAGTGGCAGAAGAAAAATGGTATTCAGTACAAACGATTCCATAATATTGTTATTCCTGAAACTCCCATTGGCGCTGGGATGCTGCTGATATCGATTATTAGACAATCGCTCGACAGTATATCCAGTTCCGCGATTTTCCTGCT
>CAYTDR010000011.1:0-22155 GCA_964436185.1 uncultured Candidatus Obscuribacterales bacterium
CCATCCACTGAGCTTGTTGCACTCTTGTAAAACAACTCACAGGAAGAGCCTCCAGGACCTTTCTACAGTCGACATAGGCGGATTTTGGTATTCTCAGTCAGTATGAAAATCCCGGCAATGCAACTCTTCAATGTCTGCACAAAAACCAAAACGCATGCGACGTAGCTATTTGACCGCCAGAGTCACTAACCTCTGCCTCATGGCGCTCCTGTTAACGCCATCCCTGGCCATGGCGACTCCAGCAACCGACTGGACCTCCCATTACAAGATGGGGAAGGACTACGTCGAGAAGGGCGCATACAAAGAAGCAATTGAGGAGTTTAAGATCGCCGAGGAGCAGTGTTCGAAGGTTGCACCGGAATCCATCGATCTGGCAAATTGCATAAGGAAAATAGCGGAGTCTCTTAAGAATGCCAGAAGGTACGCCGAGGCAAAGCGCGAGTATCAAAGAGTCATTGCTCTCGACCAGAAGCTGAAAGATCCGAAGCCATGGTCTGAGGACCTTGTAAAACTCGCTTGGATACTTCGCGGCACGGAAGAGTTCAGCGAAATGGAAACGGTAGCGAAAAGGGCGGTGGAACTGAGCGAGTCTATTTACGGAAAGAACTCGCCTGGTCTGCTTGAAGCTTTGACCTATCATGCGCGCTCGTTGAAGTATCAAGGAAAGTACACCGAGGCTGAAAGTGTTTACTTAAGAGCGCTGAAAATTGCCGAGTCTGACAAAAATATCACCAACAATCCAGACTACCCTCCCTTGCTCACTAGCGTAGCGAACTTATACGTAGACCTTAATCGTCTGGATGAAGCGGAGCCGCTTGATCTAAAAGTCTTCGAGCTTGAAAAAAAACAATACGGCGCAAATTCACCTAGCCTCGGAACCATTTACCACAATCTTGGCCGGCTTTATATAGGACTTGGAGATCTGGACAAAGCAGACGAGTATCTGACTCACGCAGTTGAGCTCTTCGAGAAAGACACGTCAGATTTCGATCCAACAAATCGATGTCGTGGATATCTTCATGCCGCGCAGACCATGTATAGAAAGGACCGCTTCGCTGACGCCGAACTTTACTTAAAGAAAGCAACAGTAGTTGCACAGGTGCTTGGAGACTCCAATTCAGAAGTCGGAGCAATTTTCGAGATGCTTGCTAAGACTCAACAAATGCAAGGGAAATTAGACGAAGCGGAAGTCTCTTACAAGAAAGCTATCGCTATCAGCGAGCGCCGTTCTACACAGGGCACCACGGATGGAAACTTATTAATTCGCGTTGGTCTGCTCGCTCATCTCTACGTAGATGAGAAGAAGTATGACCTCGCGCAGTCGCTCTATGAGCGAATGGCATCAGTATTGAAAAATGTCGGAACACAAAGCGCTCATGATCCCAATTTCGTTTGCGCAGAGCAGTTGTGCTCGCATCTTCCAAAATATTTTGTGAACGAAAGTCAGAACGAGATCTCCCTCGAAGGACAGCCAACGAAGAGCCAACACGAGTTTGCCAAATTCGTATCAACCCTCGAAGAAAGAAAAAGAAATCTTGGTCCGAGCGATCTTCTGGTTGCAGAGACCAACATTCAAATGGCATTGTGGTTCGCGAGAATGAGCCTTAACCCCGATCCCAATTTAAACGAGGCGTACCGTATTCTGCTGCCATTTGCTGAGGACGTTGTTAAGAATGAAAGTAATGCCAGTAACAACCAACCGTCCGTCGACAAACAAATCAGGAGGTTCGGCGGACGAAAGCAAGCTCTAAAGTTTATAGCCGATTCTCTACTCTGCTGCAGTGCGCTCGCGGAGCGTACTACAAGGGATACTATGGAACAAGGCGGACTGTTGGCTTTAACTGCAGCGTCAGACCCGGATATTAGCGACCCTGCATGGCAGTCTAGAAAGTTGCAGACAATCGGTGCGGTTCTCGCCGCAAAGAATGATTGGAGTGACGCCCGACAAGCGCAGCTTCATGCCATGGAATTTGCAGAGAAGACCGAAGATCGAGAATTATTGTTCGACTCATTGCTGGCCATAGCAACGCTGGCGAACCGCCTGAGAGATCGGCAGGACGCAGATAAGTTTGCAAAACGTGCACTTATTGCCGGAAAGGGTATCGTGCCCGAGAATGATGTACGGATAATCGAGTGCCTGGGCTTACTGTCAGGGGACAGCACAGTTGAAGCAAGCTCTTTAGCAGCAGAACGATTGCGACTTGCACGCACACTGAGACAGTCCCATCCTGAGACGCTGGTATCAGTTTTGGTATCGAATGCAGCATCAGCGATAGTCTCTAGCAATTTCGACGCCGCCGAAAAGTTACTAGATGAGGCAGACCAAATTCGCAATCAACTTGAGGCTGCACAAAAAGAGAAAATCGACTCTGACTTCTATTTAGTCAAAGGACAACTCTATGAGCTGAAAGCAGACAGCCAGAAAGGTCAAGGGGTCAAAAGTAGTTCTAATCGGCAATTGTATGAAGACGCAAGAAGCAATTACAGATTAAGCGTCGATGCGTCTTTCACACACCTGCTCCCTAAAGAGAATCAGGTCAATGCACTAAAAAGCGCAGCGCGTGTTGAACACAAGCTCAGCAACGAAGGCGAGTCAGTCAGGCTGATATTGCAAGCCGCTCATGCAATGGTCCAGTTGCAGTTCAGAACCTCAAAGCTATCTATTGGAGAGCAGGTCGCGCTCGCTGACATGGTTCGCGAACAACAAGACGTCTTCCTAACGATCGCAGAACAACAAATTCAAAGACGGGACTCGTACTTCCTCGTGATGATGGGACTGAAGGGTCTGCTGATTGACACATTGCGAACGAGAGCCCGCCTTAAGTCCCTCGTAGCGTCCGACCCACTTGCTAAAGAGCAGCTTGCAGAGCTCGAGACCCTGGATGAAAAGCTTGCCAGCCTGAGCTCCAAAAAAGTCGACCCAAACGACGACGAATATTTTCGGTTGGTAGCCAAGAAAGAACAACTGGAAAGATCTATCGAGAGAAAGCACAAGGAGGAGGACGTCGAAAATTTCAATTCGTATTCGGACCGACTTCAACAGAACGAGGCTTTCGTCGACATATTAAAGTATCTGCCTTTTGGGCAGGCGCCCGCCAAGTATTGCGCCTTTGTTCTGCTCAGCAAACAGTCAAAGCCGATTTACATACCACTCGGTGAGGCTGGCCCCATCGACGCCGCCGTGGCTAAATGGCGTTACGGTGTCACCGCAGATAATGCGGAACTCAAAGGGCAACGATCGATGCGCGATGTAAAAGTATCTTCTGCCCAACCAATTGTCGACAATTCAAAACGACTCGACAGCATTTATCGTGAGGCTAATGCCGAAATCGTCAACAAAATTCTTAGCCCGATTGCAGAGGTTCTTCCCGCATCTGTCGACCAGCTCTGGCTGTCCCTCGATCCGGAACTTGCGCGCATTCCATTCAACGTAATTGCAGCCACTTTGCCACGCACTTTGCTTGTCTCAGAAGTGAACAATGGCAGAGAGTTTGTCCACCTGAAGAAGAACGCTAATAGACATCGTGGTACCAAATTGCTCGCCGCCGGCGGTATCGCATTCAATGATCCCCGCGTCAACCCACTACCGAAAACGAAAATCGAAGTCGAGGAAATCGCCTCCATCGCTAAGGCAGCAAACATCACCACAATGACACTGACAGCCGATCAAGCAACGAAGCGGACAGTGAAAGCTGAATTGCCTTCTGTGGCTTATGTTCATATGGCAACACACGGCTTTGCTCGCGGAGAACAATCCGGAGCCGACGCCAACAGATCTAGCAGAGGTATAGACCTTGGCAAAATCGGCCAGACAAAACAAAACATCGCGGACAGAAATCCATTGGTCGACTCAGGAATCTTCCTATCTCGACCGTCAGGGAAAGGCGAAATTCTTAGTGATGAGACAGGCATTCTCACTGCCGAGGAATTGGTCGGAACCGACCTATCGAACTGTCAACTCGTGACTCTCTCAGCATGTCAGACCGGCCTTGGCCATGGTTTGAACGGTCACGGAGTGCTGGGTCTGCGAGCTGCCATCATGGGAGGTGGCGCAAAGTGCGTCCTCATGTCACTGTGGAAAGTTGATGATGACGCTACGCAAGCTCTCATGAAAGAATTCTACAAAAACCTGTGGGAAAAGAAATTGTCACCGACAAAATCGTTGCGCGAAGCCCAGAATGCGGTCAAGACGATGCCGGCATGGCACGAACCCAAATACTGGGCCGGCTGGGTCGTTGGTGGCGACGGGTTCTAGGGTCATAAAATTTCAGGATCGAGGATTCAATCGCGTGTAGAATGTAGTGCCTCTAAGCCGGAATGATCAAATGTCGAACTACAAAGTTGTCGAAACACCCCATACCGACCCTGCTTCTGCCAAAGTCGTCGCAGAGTTTTCTACTCGTCAGGAAGCCCTCATTTCCTCTGTCAAATCTATGAAAACCCATCTAACCGAGCTTTGCAAGCCAGGCTTGAATGCGAACGAACTGTTTGATCTATGGAAAGGATCCGGCATTGGATACCACATCGAACCTGAGGTTTCCAACGCGCCCTTCTCCGACATCGACTTTGCCAGACTCTTTGTGCTGCGTTTGACGAATGACTACAGCCACCCGCTCTTTTTGGAAGTATCGACTGTCGACTGCTTGCTCACTGCATCTGGTGTCACCTCCCCGACAAAACAATGGAAGTTTTGGGTCAAGGCGCCGTCGACATATAAGGGAGACGGCCTAGAAGCATTGATGAACGCTGGAACGGAATTTTTATACGACGAAATGAGCAGCCAGAGTTCGGCCGCTGACGGCTCTCGTTTAATCCTGTTGGAAAAGGGCTATCGTACGGTCAGCGAAGAAGAAGCGCTGACCGCCATGGCGTCCGATCGCAGCGCGATGCTCTATTTTGTCCAGAATGATGGCTCATTTCGCCGAAGCATGCCGACCAATCCAATGTCGGTTGCTCGATAGCCGACTCCTCCGACAGACCCACGAATTCCAGTCAATGCATTTTATCCGGTTGAATCCAGCATTTTCCCGAACTTATTTCGATGTCATTCCTCAGGATTTCCACACAGAGCCTGTCTATTTGCGAGCATAGCCTGGCTTTACAACCCAAACTCAGAATCGCGATCTTACAAGTTCGAGACGTCGCCAGGGTTGCCAAGAAAAATTTCCCTGCTAGATAATAAAAAATCTAGACGCCAACGATGAATTCATTTCCTGGTCACTTGGGAATAAGTCACTTAGATCAGCAACTTCATCAAGAATCGAGCAAGAAAATACCCGCACCGCCTGAATACCATGACTAGAGTGGAACAACAGGAAAAAACTGAGGAAAGAGTTTCGCCGCAAGGGAAACGAATTTTGGGCATCGATCGCTCAACGGGTCTTTTCATGCCCATTGTTTCAGGCTCCCACGTAGTCTTGCTTAGCTCATCCTGGCGCTATGCCCAGGTGGAGCTAGATGCCATCTCGCCTTACGAAAATCCCGACCTCATTTGCCAGAACACAATCATAGGCTTAAAACGAGCCAAACATTTAATAGCGTCTGGTGAGACGAACTTGAAGGAAATCGCCCGGCGTGTGGGTTTCTTTGACGCGAATCGTTTCAAACGACATTTTAAACGCATCTACCACGTCAGTCCGTCGGTGTTCCTGAGGCACATAAGCGAGTCCGATCTCGGTGATTTGGATCCCGATTTACCACTAGTTTAGACAATTGACGATTCATCATACAAGCGTGTATCTACCGCGGTAACGTACCGCGCAAAACAGATGGCAGCTTGGGAAGAGTTGCAGAGAGTAGCGAGAGAATGACTTTTCGTCCGGAACATTCGGCTCCATACACCGTATGACATGCCTTTCCGTTCTCCTCAAATTGCAAGTCGAGAACGCTTCTACCTTGCTCAGTACGCATCGCATAGTTCGTATTCACAGGCGCACTGTCCCGCGGAGTTAAAATCGTACCTGTCGCCGATGCCAGGCACCTAATCTCACTTCCGTCATCACCGAGGAAATCGACGCCCGTTAAATCGCCCGGCAAACTGACAGATTTAGGCGCATCAGGCAGTTTATCCCAGCCTAGCTTCTCCTCGATAGTCAGTCGGGCGGCTTCGTTCCAACCCGGCAGACCAGGGTTATCTTTGTATTTCTGCTCCGCATCTCGTTTTACGTGATAGACGGAAATATCGTTCGGATCGTCAGCAGATACACCAGTCGGAGTTGTGTTGGCAGAGCTGGACGTGTCACCAGGCGGCGTGGTTGGTCCCGCATCCGGACTGCCACAGCCGGTGGTGGCAAACGATATGATACCGATCACGCCACCAATTAACAATAAAGATTTGAACGTCGACACAGAATCTCCTCATGCATATCGCTGCAGTATGAATCTTACCAGACAATTCCGTCGGCATGGATGAAACGTGCGCGACCAGCGAATTCCATTACTTCAGTGTTTCCCCGAGAGCGTGAAGCTGGAATTGCATGATATGTTGAGCAACAGTCAGGTTAGGCATAACTAGCGGACCTTTATGTTCACCAGATGGAAATTTACAATCGTGCCTGCGGCTATTGCACTTTGTTGCCTTCTCGGACACGAGCCTGCAGCTCAAGCGTCTATGAATGCAGGGCTCATTGGGTACTGGATCGGTAAATCAATTCGTCCTGATTCGCCCAGATGCATGACTGCAAAAATCGAATCCAGCGGTGATGTGAACGTACATCTCATCGGCTGGAAAGGTCATGCGGAGGCGAGTCACGTGGACTGCGAAAGATCAACTTTGATGAATCCTGCCACCAAAGAGCGAGTCTTTGACTTCACGATTCTCGACAAGGATCATCTAGTATTCAGCGGCGGCAATGCACTGACTTTCTATATGAGAATTTCTAGAAAGCGGTACGAGGTGTTGCAACAAATCAGTAGTGAAAAAGGTGAAAGCATTCCGGAGCGATCAGCGCTCGAAGCATCGAGCAAGAGAGCAATCAATACCAGCTACAAGCTGCCTCATATCGAGATGATCCGAGGAGTTAAGTTCAGTCCGGATGGATTATCGATCGCCAGCTGCAGTATGGACTCGACAATTAAACTATGGAACGTTCGCCGGCGTGAGATTGAGGCCAGTTTAGACAACTGGGGCCATGGTGGTCTCAATGCGGTGGCAGTCAATCGGTCGGGATCTACGCTCGCAGCAGCAGGCTGCGATAAAAACATTCGATTTTGGGATATCGATTCCCGCCGACTACCAACCACACTTACTCTGACACCCGATGAAGGACTTAGACTCAATCACATGTTCGACTGGATAGAATCACTATCCATCAGCCCAGACGGCAGCCTTGTTGCATGCGCCTGCACCGATCGCTCTGTTGTCGTATATGACATTGCCACACGGCAAAAGAAGTTTGATTTAGTTGGTCACACCAACGCTGTCTGTTCTATCGTGTTCAGTCCCGATGGCAAAACCCTGGCTAGCGCGGGCAGCGATCGGTCGATTCGAGTCTGGGAAACTGCAACGGGTCGCCTCATAAACACATTGCCAGCAACCAAAGGAACAATTCTCAGCATCGCATTCAGTCCCGACGGTGCAACCTTGGTCTCTGGCGGTCTGGAGCCGGAGATCACATTGTGGGATTGGCGATCGCAACGAATGATCCGCACCTTCGGGCAGCCAAGATCTCCCGGTGAGGCCGAGTTCGATATGTCAACTCATTGTGTCGCATTCAGCCCCGACGGTGGTACCATTGCCGGTGGCTCCTACCGTAAAACACTCGAGCTATGGGATGCGAAAACGGGACGATCGCTTCGAACGATTCATACGCGAGCTTCGATTAATGCTGTGGATTTTTCCCCAGACGGGAGGTATCTCGCAGCAGGGGACAACGATGGACATCTTCTGTTATGGGATATGCTGACTGGCAGAGAACTATCACTGATGGGCACAGCGGGTCGATAATTCGATTCCAAGAAAGTCGTGAACAATCAGGCGAGCCAAAAGGGGAGTTAGCAGATTTCGATCTCCCGTCCCACTTAACAAGGGGGTGGATTTAGAATGTATATTTCTAAGGAGAATGAATATAGAACCGCTTGGTGCTTGAATTAGACGACCAGTAACGTTACGATCAATCGCCTATTCGAAAGGAGAGTGCTATGCCTACAGAAACGAAAAAACCGCAACTGGGCGCGGCTGAAATAATCGGACAGCTCACAGGTGGTTATGTGGTCTCGTCAGCGCTGAATGCGATCACCAGACTGGGAGTTGCAGATCTTCTTGCTGAAGGTCCTGAGAGTGTTTCTCAACTGGCAGCCAAAACCGGTACTCATGAAGATTCTTTGTGTCGTGTCTTGCGTTTGCTTTGTGGCATGTCAATCTTCACAGAGACTGCCGATAGGACATTTGCCAACAATGAATTAAGCGAGAGTTTGCGTGCCGATGTGCCCAATTCGCAACGTGACATGGTGTTGTTCATCGGTGATTCGCTTCATTTCCAGGCTTACGCGGACATGCTACCGACGATAAAAGACGGCAGAACCGCTGCTGAGCATGTCTGGAACAAGGGAATTTTCGAGGTTTTTGCTGATGACCCAGCCGCTCAACAGCGGTTCGATCGCGCGATGACTTACTTCTCTCAAAATGCCGCTCCAAAAATTCTCGAGGCCTACGACTTTAGTGGTATCGGGACACTCGTGGATGTCGCAGGCGGACATGGATACTTGCTTTCAGCTATTCTTCGGAAACATCCGGAAGTGAAAGGAATAATTTTCGACCTTCCGCATGTCGTAGGCGGTGCTACAGAACGAATGGAACAACTTGGCTTGAGTAGCCGCTGTCAGGCTGTCTCCGGAGATTTCTTCAAAGCCGTGCCGCAGGGCGATGCAATAGTTATGAAGCATATCATCCATGATTGGGACAATGAACGCGCACACACCATTCTCGAGAGCTGCCACAAGGCGCTCTCTCCATCGGGCAGTTCCGCTAGACTATTAATAGTAGAATGGATATTGGGTGATCCTCCCAGCAGATTCATGGACGTGGAGATGCTTATGCTTCCTGGCGGAAGAGAACGCACTGAAAGTGAGTACAGAGAATTGCTCGACAAGGCGGGATTCAAATTGCTTCGGTGCATCCCCACCAAGTCAAACTATGTAATTATTGAGGCAGGTCTTAAGTAGGCACTACCGGCGGTTATGCCACCGCCATCGCGGCCGTTACTTGATGTTGATCACAACAAGTCCAACGATAGCCAGTAAAGCAATTACAACCAACGCGATCATTGCGATCTTCAAAATCTTTTTTCTCTTCCTCGCCGCAAGCACCGAGGCAATCTGCATTTGTTCTCGTCTTGGAAAAACTTCCAATCGCTCGAGAAGTTTTGCTACGGATTCAAATCGTTCATTTGGATTTTTTTCCAAACATCGTTCGATAATTTCCTCGAGGTCTTTTGGTCTTTTGCTATCGAAATTGACATTTGAAATTCTTGGTGGCAGTTTCAATGCATGCATGTTTTTGATCTCTAGAGCGGTTCCGTCCGTAAATGGTGGTCTGCCCGTCAGGAGCGCATATCCAACACACCCTATCGAGTAAACTTCGGACTTCTCATTGTGCTCCATGTTGCGGGCTTCGTCGGAGGACAAGTACAGAGCATCTCGCGGTTCGGTCAACTCTATGCTCGACTTAATCTTTGGCAGGGCAAAGTCAGTGATTGAGACCGTCCATTCCGAATTCATATCATCCAGAAAGACTACGTTTCCAGGCTTTACGGCACCATGCATCACACCCTGTTTCTGCGCATAGAGAAGTGACTCGCAAATACCGATAAGAATTTTGACCGCAACATCGTAACTGGGTGTTCCGTGCAGCGCAAGGCATTGCTCGAGATTGAAACCATCCTTGTATTCCGTCACCAGATACGGTGTTTTGCTGTTGTGAAATCCAATGTCGATGATCTTTGAAATACTTACATGGTTGAGTTGCTTGTTTTTCCTCGCCTCGCTGTCGAACGTAGACTGCAGCGCAGGAGCAATTCCCATGAAGCATTTCACTGCGACCTTGGTGCCTCGCTGCCGATCTCTGCAAAGAATGGTCTTGGCTCGTGCACCTTCGCCGAGCATAGCTAGCGGCAAGTATCGCTCGGACGGAAATGTATCGGGTGTCATTCCGATAGAACTCAGATCCATGCCCACGACGTCGTTCTCATTCTGTTTCAGATAGCTGGGAACTAGCTTTGGGAGTGGATTTTCACAAGAGCAAAGCCCGGGGCACTCCACTCTCGCAGCGGTACTATCTGCCACTCGCCGCTTGCAGTTCGAACACACATCTATCGAGAATTGGGACTTGGGAGAATAGTGCCGCTCACATCTGCAAACGGAAATCCACTGCGTTTGCTGCTGCTGCGCGCCAGCCTCGGCGGCAGGACGGAAACATGTTTGACAACTTTCGGGGTTCGAGATCTCCATTCTCGAAATTATATATGTTCTGGCCGTATTGGCGGATTTTTCTCATCGCTGAGAGAAAGACTGCCCCAACCGTCGTCAAGGTGGGGCAGTAAACAGTCTCAACTAGATCTTAATGATGGCAACTTGTGGTTTGCCGGCAGAACCGGTAAACACGGCTATCATACGTCGATCCGTGACCTTGCCACTCTGATCTCGCATCTCGAGAATTCCTGAATGAGAGAGTTCCGCTCCGTGTTTTTTCGCTAACTCGGCCAGTGCACCGCGCTGATCCGCTGTAGAAGCACTTGTTGAGATTTTGACTTTATCTTTAAGGTCCGACATTTGCAGGGCATCATTGGAATCCCTGGCAAATTTATCAAGGAATTCCTTTCCGTCATTTTCGCAATATGACAGAAGTGATAGTCCAAGCATGAGCTTACCCTCGTCTTTCTCGGGCCAGTGTCCCTTTTCGAGTCCGGCACGTAGCTGCTTGTGTCCTTCGACAACCACTTCAGCCGGGATAGTTTTCTTTTCTACATCACCATAGGTGGGGTCTATCGGAGAGTCTGCAACTTGCTTCGGACTAATTTTGTCTCGCGGAGTCGAAGGGTTACTCAGGCTTTCCAGAGAGTTGTGAATCGCGGCCGGCGATGGTGAATAATTGCCATTGGTATCGCGTGGGATTCGATTTCGCACGTCGACAGGTGTAGTTGCATGGTTGTTGATGTCTATTCGATGGGGGACTCGATTATGGATGTCCATTGCCGGCGGAACGGGATTGGATGGGAGTGCCGATTGCAACACTCTGCGTTCTGCGCTCGTTGACGGGTTGTTTGTGTCAGTGCGCGACAAAATCTGGATAGATGGACTAAAGTGCCTGGCCATCGGTGAATTGTCGGGGCTAGCCGCTCGACAGTCGATCGAACCCGCCGATGCGTTGTTTGTAATACCGGATTTGATACTGTTATTTTTGATCGCATCACCTAAAGAGCTAGTCAAATACTCTTCCAGTAAAGCATTACTGCTGTTACCTGTTGGTGAACCTGCGCAATCCAAGTTGTTCTCGAATGACATAGTCATTTTCCTCGTTGATAGAAAAGTCACCTCTACTGGTGCCAACCAGTGGATCTGAGCCCAAGCAATGTGCAATCAAATGCTTCAGGAATGGACTCCTGAGCACTGCCTTCCTTTGCCCATCGCTGCTTTACTGCCAAGTACATCTGTTACAATCATTCTGCAATTTCCGCGTTGCATTAATGTTACATGCCAAATATTCAGCCGACTCGCGTACTTATCTATATCCTCGAATTGCTCTTTCCTTTTCCTGGATCTTGATTCGCATATAAGCTAAAAGTGAACCAAGGTCTTTAAACAGCGCTGGCCAGCTCCAGCATGCTTATACCGAGTCACTCATGGGCGATGGCCAACCAGGCTCGAGGCTTACGCTCGCTTGACAACGAAGAGGCGCAGGGAGAGAGCCCTCGTTTCTCTTTTCAGTGGTATAAACTAAGTGTGACCCTCAGCAAAAAAGAAATGTCTAACAAACCGAGCGAGAAACCGAGTCACGATGAGGCCCAGCCCGATGGGTTCAACGAGGGAGATGAGTCTTCGGTGCAGGACTCTGATTCCTCCGAATGGGACGATCCAGCGGATCTCCTGTTGAAGTTAGCCACCGACGACCGAGTTGAAACTGCCAACGGCTTGGAGTTCACGGTCGAGGATGCGCGAGCGGCTAATGATACAGCATTGCTGACAAAGAGCGAATTGCAACGTTATGACGACTACAAAAAGCAGTGGACGGAAGCGCTCGCACGACCACAGGAATCACTCGAAGTTCTGGCTCTAAGAGAGAAACAAATTATGGATGCGGCTAGAGATCATGATTGGGAAACGCTCGATCGACTGCAAAAGGAGATCGAGGCAGACCTCTTGAAGATTCAGCACGTTTTCCGCTCTATGGGAATGGATTCTTAGGCTGTCTAAATCTCCTGGCAGACTAGCTTTGATGCGATAGCTATACTCCACATCATTTGGCAGTAAAGGTTCTCTACCAGCAGGCCCGAAGAATGGGTTTAGTTCGGTTTCAGCATGAAACGGTTTTTGATACCTGCCGACTACCAACAAGAATACCTGCTTGTCGGTTAGTCTTTGAGTGCCTTTTTCTTGCCACCACTAAAATCTCTAATCGAATTTGCCAGTGCACGAGGAAGACCGATCCGTTGCAGCTCCTCAAAGCTCACAGTTCGAACGAAATCGCAGCTTGCGCCACTCGGCACCAAATTGTTGTCCATTTCAGAAAGGAACCAACGTCCACGCTCATCTTCGCTGCCAATCTGGAAAAAGACCACCGTAACTTCCCGAGCATCCTTGATCTGGTGGCTAGCATTAATCAAAGTGTTCGCTACCATATACGGTTCACTCTTTCGAGGAACTGGTGCCCCATCTGTAATTACAGCGATCAAAAGCGGTTTGGATTGAGGACCCCTTTTTCTAAAATAGTTGTCTAATCGATCCTCTAACGGCCGTGAAAGTTTCGTTCCACCCCGGAAGCCAGGATTTTTGAAAAGCTGTTCCACATGACCAGGTGAAGCATTTTCGTAGACCTGGTACTCCTTGTTGAACGTAGTGAGCGTAAAGCCGCGAGGGACGAGCGGTGCCAGTTGCCTCGCCAAGTCTTTTGCTTGCTTCCCACACCACCGCCATCTTGTTAATCCGCCGGGGCAATCCATATTGTTAACCATCGACATGGACTGATCGACAATGAGCTCAATGTCATAACCCGACAAGGCCTGGATCGAGGTGGCACCTTTCAGCGTCGTGGCGGCCGTCGATGCTTTTAGCGGCGTTAGTGCCTGGTTCTGGTTGGTGAAAGCCCCCAATTGCTCAGCATTTAGAAGGAACTGGGACTTATCCATACTAGCCCCGGTACGTTGAGTGAGAGTTGGGGGTGCTAGTGACGGAGGCGTGTCGCTCCGGTTAAGGCGAGTTCCAGCAGAGACAGGTGGTTGTGGCTCATGCACATGTGTTTTTTCTACCCTGAGCTGAAACGGAGTTTCCTGCGCGTCGGGCGTCTTTGAGTTACTTTTTTCGGCCGCTGCGGTCGGCTCGGTAGTTCCAATAGGCTCAGTCGTTTCGGCGCTCTGAACAGCAGGAGCAGAGCAGGTAAAGAATGCCGCCATTCCTATGCCCAGTCCGATTCTTCTGAAGTGATCGATTTTCGTCAATTGATGCGTCCTCGATATGTTCCAAGAGTCGCTGAATCTTACTCAAATGTTCCCAGATGGCAAGTGGCTGTATGGATTGTAGAGTTGATCAGTGAGTCATGTGTTAAACGAATCCAAGTTTAGCAGGAGCAAAGAATCCCTGCGGGAGGCAGCAATATTGAGAACGGGCGCGAGTGCCGGTGAAGTAATCAGAGACTCCGGGACTGAGCACGGTTTCGCCAGTTCTGTTCTTCATCTCATTTAAGAATATCCCGTAATGCCACAGTCGAGCAGTTCCAAAGAAAACGATTGTCGACCTCAGGATTCAAAGGCGGTTTATGTTTTTGTGACAATCGAACTGTAGTCTGGAAATTAGGCAAGTCCGAACACAAGTCATCACAAATGTGAGCTCTTCGAGCAATCGCATTTGGTGCAGCATGGCGCAAATATGTCGATTCTATTTTCAGCGAGGGAGTATAAGAGTATGAGCTATTTAGAGAGCAGCCCTGACAGTCAAGTGAGCAGTCCTCCTGTTGTTGGCGAGGGGCTTGGCGCAACACTAGGCACAAGGCAGTCCTTTGATGCGAAAGGGATTTTTGATCGGATGCGAGGACCGGACACGAGCAAAGGCGCTCTGCCTGTGGATTTGGAAATTACGGGGCTGGACGATGATGATGATGCCATTGTGCTTGTCGCAGACAGCTTCGATGACAAAGTACAAGCATCCCAAGACAAAGACTTGGAATCCGTGAAAGGTACAAAGTCAGATGCCAAAGGCAAAGACGGAGATCCTGATGGAGAGACAATGGAGAAATCAGTCGGTGAAACGGAGTCAGGCAAGACAACAAAAGACTCAATCCCGAGCAACCAGAACGCTCATCGCGGACCTGACAAAAACACGCCCAGCGGGCATCAGCCCTAAAGGCCAGTAAGCTAATACTACATTTCACGATGCAAGCCGAGTGTGGTTTCGAAAGGAATCACACTTGGGTATCATTTTTGTACTGATCAGTACTCTTTCATTCTCAGGCCGATAAGCTTCACTCCTGGACCTCTATAAGCTCCTCCTCGTCCATTTTCCTTGACGACGTTCTGTGGTAAGGTCGTGGATTCAATTCAACCTCTGACTTTATTCGGCAAACAAACGGCCTGCAAAGGAATGACAGCTACTACGAAGTCTATCGCTCAACGTTTAGAAAGGCTGCCAATCACGGGCTACCAGCGCACCATATTTGCAGTGATTGCAAGTGCCTGGTTTTTCGACTGCCTCGATGTAGCGATGATGACGTTTATCCTATCTTCGATTAAGCACGAGTTCTCACTCAATGCCACTGAAGTTGGGGCGCTTGCAAGCATGAGCTTCATCGGCATGTTCATCGGCGCTGCTCTATCCGGGCTACTCGCAGATCGACTCGGGCGTTGCTTTGTCTTTCGCCTCAGCATTATCGTCTGGGGCATTAGTTCCGTAGCATGTGCGATCGCTCCCAGTCTCGAGATTCTTCTTGCTTGTCGCGTATTCTTGGGCATCGGAATGGCCATGGAACTACCGGTTGCTCAGTCACTTGTGTGCGAGTTCGTGCCGGCACGGGTGCGAGGGAAGTATGTTGCACTTATGGAAGGCGCATGGCCGGTCGGTTTTATCAGTGCCGGCATTATGGCGCATTTGCTCCTGCCTCTTATTGGCTGGCGAGGAATGTTTATGGTGCAAGCCGTTCCAGCAGTCTTTGTTCTCATCGTCCGGCGCATTGTTCCTGAATCTCCTCGATGGTTGAGTGAGTCAGGTCAAGCTGAAAAGGCAGAGAGCGTGCTGGTCTCGATAGAAGAACGAGTCAATAAGCTCTTAGGCAGCGAGGAGTCAGCGGACCCGGTGTCAACAACTTCGAAGCTCAAGCCTGAAGTTGACTCTTGTGTGCAGCTACAGAGCGGAACACGCCGTGGCATCTTCTTTCCCCTGAAGGAGCTTTTTAGCAAAGCCCATCTCAAACGAACCATGATGCTCTGGACTCTCTGGTTCTTCGCGCTTTTGGGATACTACGGTTTGACTACCTGGCTGGGAGTGCTTCTAGAGTCGAAAGGCTTCGACTTGGCTAAGTCTACCGAGTACATCGTCCTCATATCGCTGGCTGGCGTGCCAGGCTTCTTTACTGCCGCCTGGTTGGTCGAGCAGTGGGGGCGCAAGCCGTCTATGATACTGGCTTTGGTGGCAAGCGCGATTAGCGCCTATCTCTATGGAACGGCTCCGAATTTTCCGGCTATGATTGCCTTTGGTCTTGTCATGCAGTTCTTCATGTTCGGTATGTGGTCGGTTCTATATGCTTATACACCGGAACTTTACCCGACCCACGCTCGTGCCACCGGGGCCGGTTTCGCCAGCTCGGTCGGTCGAGTAGGCGCGCTTATCGGTCCTGTATTGATCGGAATCATCTTGCCCAAAGCAGGGCAACCGGGTGTGTTTGCTCTTGCTGCTGGTTCGCTTTTCATCGCCGCAATAGCGGTATTTCTGCTGGGCGAAGAGACGAAGGGCAGAATACTCGAGGAGATTTAGAGCCAAATGGAACCGCTGCCGATCGATAATGTCTTGCCGCAATTGATAGATTATCTATCGACTGCCGGTGCAGTCGTTTTGCAGGCAGAGCCAGGCGCAGGAAAAACTACTCGTGTTCCGCCAGCCATTCTCGATGCGGGTCTTTCCATGCTCGAGAACAATCGAGCAGGACAAATAATTGTGCTGCAACCACGCCGAGCTGCGGCGCGCGCAGCGGCAGCTCGCATGTCGGAGGAGCGTGGCACCGTACTTGGTGCCGATATCGGCTATCGCGTTCGGCATGAGGGGAGCTCCTCCAGGGACACGCGCATTCTTGTTTGTACTGAAGGTGTTTATCTTCGCCGCCTCCAAGACGATCCCAGCATCGAAACTACGGCAGTAGTGATCTTCGATGAGTTTCACGAGCGAAGCGTGAACAGCGATCTGGCACTGGCTCTAACGATGCAGGTGCGGCGCGAGCTTCGCCCTGATCTTCGTCTCCTCGTAATGTCGGCGACGCTTGATACGGCACCGGTCTCAGCCTTTCTCGACAACTGCCCCGTAGTTGAAAGCCCCGGTAGGACTTATCCAATCACAGTCGAATACTTACAGTTTTCGACTGATTCAACAACTGATAAACTAGCGGCCCAAGGTGTGTCCAGAATGCTGCCGGAAAGTCGCGGCAACGTGCTCGTGTTTTTGCCAGGAGTGGGAGAAATAAGAAAAACGGCAGACATCTTGCAACCCATTGCTGCAGCCGAAAATCTAGCTGTTAAGCCACTTTATGGTGAAATGTCGCTCGCCGATCAGATGGCTGTTCTTCGACCAGGCGGGCAACGCATGATTGTTCTCTCTACCAACGTCGCGGAAACTTCCCTCACCATAGATGGTGTTGACACCGTAATAGATACCGGATTCGCGCGAGTCAACAGATATGATTCCTCGGTTGGAATCAATCGGCTCACGCTTTCGCGCATCTCAAAGGCCTCGGCTAATCAAAGAGCAGGACGCGCAGGACGCACGTCTGCGGGTCGTTGCTTACGTCTGTGGAGCGAGCGCGAACAGCTCTCCATGCCGGATTTCGATCTGCCGGAGATAGAGCGTCTTGAAATGTCCGAATGCGTATTGCAGCTGCTCGCCTGGGGTGAAAAGGACGTACATGCATTTCCCTGGTTCGAAAGTCCGTCTGAAGAAGCGGTAAATAGGGCTCTAGAACTGCTGGACCGACTGGACGCTATCCAGGAAGGCAAGTTGACCGAGATTGGTCGCGCAATGGAGCGATTTCCTCTGCATCCACGTTTAGCTCGACTTCTCATCGAAGGAGCGCGTCTGGGACAGAGAGAGCGCGCTGCCCTTTGCGCCGCCGTACTCTCAGAACGTTCGCCATTCAAGAAACCAGAGGCGTATGCGAAGGCACACGATCGCACAGACTCGGATGTCTTGGAGCAGGTAAGGGCGATTGAGGCCTTCCAAGCCGACGGAGCGCGTGATTCGATAATGGGAACCTTGATTCCTTCGGCCGCCAAACGTGTCCTTCGTACCAGTGCCCAGCTGATCAAGCTATCGAAAGAGGCATCAGCCGTCGCTTCCAAAACTGTAAATCCGGATGCAGACCAAGCTTTGCTGAGAGCAATCATGACAGCATTTCCGGATCGTATTTGCAAAAGGCGACAACCAAAAGATATGCGTGGCGTGATGGTGGGAGGGCGTGGAATCGCCCTTTCAGACGAATCAACAGTGTTTGACGGAGAGTTATTTTGTGCCGTCGATCTGATCGACTTGAATCGCACTGACTTGGTCGTTCGGCGAGCGTCTTCTGTCGAGCGAGACTGGCTGCCCGAGACGCACAAGACCTCCTCAATCGAGGTTTCCTTTGACGGGGTACGCGAAAAAGTGGTGGCATTTAAACGGACTCGTTTTTGCGATCTTACTCTTGACGAGTCGATCTGCAGTATTCCGCCGCATTTGGATCCTGGCGCCATCCTGGCGGAAGTGGTGGCAGCCGATTTCAATTTCTCAACGCTAGTCGACGACCAGTCCGGGGACTACCTGCGAAGGATCCAGTGCCTTAGAGAATGGCTTCCGGAGCTGAATTTGCCAGAATTCGGAGAAGGCGAGCAGTGGCGAGCATTCTTGTCCGAGTGGTGCAGCGGTTGCTCCAGTGTCGCAGAACTGAGAGCCAAATCGCTGGTGCCAATCATTCAATCACACCTTACTGGAGAACAGATTGTCTCGCTGGAAAGAGACGCTCCAACGCACATGACTTTGCCCAGTGGACGCAAAGTCAACTTGCAGTATGAGCCAGGTAAGCCACCGGTGCTGGCGGCCCGCATTCAAGAGTTCTTCGGTATGGCGGAGACCCCTCGTATTGCACGTGGACGCGTCTCCGTCATTCTGCATCTGCTGGCGCCGAACTACCGAGTGCAACAAATAACCAATGACCTACGGAGTTTTTGGAGAAACACCTATCCGGAAGTGAAGAAAGAGCTCAAAGGAAGATATCCGAAACACCGATGGCCCGACGATCCGCTTGTTCTCGAGCCTCAAGTCTCCCCGAAGTCAAGGAATAAACAATAGGCCAGATTGTTTCCATCCTTAGTTCGTGGCCATGATGAAGAACCACTCTTCATATTGCGAGCAGCCCCAAAAGACGAATGTAAATGCCAGAGCTGACGACCTGTACATTTAATGCTGTGGAATGAAAAGGAAATCACCCATCGCATTATCTTGCTCGTCAAAGCTCACACCGAATCCACCGGGTTGAGTATCCTGTGCAACCTGCATTAAGTCAGAGAACCGTACATACCCGCGACCATCACCGGCATACCTCAGTTTCCTCAAGAGTTTATCAGCAAACGGAGAATGTCCTCCGCGACTACCGTCATAAGCTGGTTTGTCAGCCGAGGCTGTGACAAGTTTTCGCTGACACTTTCCTTTTGCGTCTTCGATCGCCTTTCCCAACTCGTTATCCGATGAACTTGACGACTCCGTCGGCGCACCACGTAATCGCCTTGTGGCCAGGTCCTCGAGAAAGACTCCTCCATGGCAAACATCCAGAGCCAATAGAACCTTGTTGAACTGCCCTCTATTGAGCCACTTCTTGATGTCGGTAAACGATATGTACGTATCCCCATATTCGTCCGGCTCTGAGTCAGATGCCACGATGTAGCCGTCCTTCATCCGCTTAAGTTCGATACCATGACCTGCTATATAGACGAAGAGCTGATCGTCGGCTCCGCGCGGCTGATTAACCGCTTCTGTGAGTTCATAGCGAATCTGTTGCCGAGTTGGATTCTCCAGCAGTTTAGTTTTCCAGCCATAGAACTGCTCCAAAATTTGTTGCAGCGCTCGAGCATCGTTGACGGCATTGAACAGAGGCGGAAACTGATTCTTGTAATTGTTCGTTCCAATGAGAATCGCATAGTTTTGTCCCGGATACGAAACGGACTTTCTTGTATTCGCCTTGAGTCCTGACTGCGTCGCTGGAACCATCAATGAAGAGTCCTTCCCACTGATCACCACAGCAGCATCAGAAAATGCATGTGCTTTATGGAATTGTCCGAGCTGCCTGTAGGATTCTGCACCGGTTACAAAGGCAGAGCGATCGCTGGGATCTAAGGCTATGGCCTTCTGGCAGTCATCAACGGCCTTCTGGTGTTGTCCCAGCTTTCTATAGGCATCTCCGCGCCCACTATAGGCTCGGGCAGCATTGGGCGCTAACTCCAGAGCTTTGGAGTAGTCGTCGATTGCTTTCTGGTATTGTCCCAAGTCCCCATAGACTTGACCGCGTCTGATGTAGGCCGTGAAATTCCTGGGATCCAGGGCGATACCCTTCGAACAATCCTCAATAGCTTTCTGGTACTGTCGCAATTCCCTATACGCATCACTGCGAGTGCCATACGCAAACAGATAATTCGGATACAACTCTATGGCTTTCGTGCAATCCTCGATTGCTTTCTGGTAATTCCCTAACTTCCTGTAGGCAGCTCCACGTGTTCCATACGCAAACAGACTTTTGGGATACAGTTCGATAGCTTTAGAGCTGTCATCCACTGCTTTCTGATATTGCCCCAACCCTATGTGGGCATCTCCCCGTGTGGCATAGGCACTCGAATACTTCGGATCCAGCTCTATCGCTTTAGAGCAGTCTTCTATTGCCTTCTGCTGTTGCCCCAACCCTTTGTAAGCCGCTCCACGAGTTTCATATGCAAACGCATAAAGCGGATACAACTCTATCGCTTTAGAGCAGTCGTCTACTGCGTTTAGGTATTGGCTCAAACACCAATAGGCATAACCGCGAGTGCCGTAGGCAATAGCAGACTTAGGATCCAGCTCTATTGCTTTTGAGCAGTCCTCTATGGCTTTCTGGTGTTGCCCAGATTGTCTGTAAGCGTCTCCACGGGCTGAATAGGAAGGGGAGTGATTTGGATTAACTTCTATCGCTTTACTGAACTCGCCGATAGCAGCTTCCCAATTGCCGCTTCTTATGTACACATTACCTCGATTGACATAATCCAACACACTGTTAGATTCTGCCGACGCGGGGCTGACGACGAGACTCGCGAGGCATGTTACACACAACAGTTGAGCTGTCATTCGAAGAGACAATCGGATTGAAGATTGCTTTATCACTTGCCTGACCCAGGTAATGGAATGAACAGGAAGTCTCCCAGAGGTTCGTCCTGATCTCCAAATGATGTACCAAAACCTTCTTGCTTAGTATCTTTCACTACCTGGATCAAATCGGAAAAACGGACATAACTTCTGGTAGCATCGCGGGTTTTCAGTCTCTTCAAAAGGTTCTCGGCAAATGGTGAATGTCCGCCCGAGCCGGCGTCAAAGTTGGGCTTATCAGCCGACGCAGCGACAAGTTTTCGCTGCCGTTTTCCTCTCACGTTATCTATCAACTTATCCAACGGCAGAGACTCCATCACATCGAAAGAGCCTCTTTCCGTACCATTAGCCAATCCTTCAACAAAAGCTCCTTTATGGCACACATCCATCACCAGGAGAACCTTGTTGAAGCGACCCCTGTTAAGCCACTTCAGGAGATCAGTAATGGAAATAAACGTATCACCGTACTCATCGTTAGGATCTGAATCTGTCGCTGCAATGTAGTCATCTTTCATTTTCGTCAGCTTCATTCCATGACCTGCGATGTATACGAGGAGTTGGTCGTCTGGTTCGCGTACTTTATTAATCGCCTCTGTGATCGCATAGCGGATATCCTGTCGCGTCGGATTCTCGAGCAAGGTGGTTGTCCAGCCATAGGACTTCTCAAGAGTATTCTTCAGATCTCGAGCATCATTTATTGCATTGTTCAAGGTTGGCAGAGAATGTTTGTATTTGTCAGTGCCGATGAGAATAGCATGGCTTTTCCCCGGGTATTTAACGGTGGCTCGAAAAGTGTCCTCTTGATGGTTGTCCACCACAATCGCGTCGCGAACAGTGGTTTGTCCGGACCCGATACGGATCTGCTCCGCCTTCTTCAAATCTCCAAGTTGAATGTAGGCTTCTTCACATGTAACACGGGCAAACGCATCTTTCTTATTCAACTCAATAGCCCTAAGAGAATCATCGACAGCTTTTTGAAATTTTCTCAGATATAGATATGCGGCTCCACGAGAGGAATAGGCATTGGAACACTTCGGATTCAACTGTATAGCTATTGTGCAGTCCTCTACGGTTTTCGGAAACTGCTCCAACTGCCTGTAGGCATCACCACGTGCAGCGTAGGCGAAGTCAGACTTTGGCTCTAGCTCGATTGATTTCGAACAGTCTTCTACAGCTCTCTGAAATTGTTTCAACATCCTATAGCTCTCACCACGGATGGTGTACGCATCTGCGTATTTAGGGTTCAGCTCAATAGCCTTTGTGCAATCCTCTACAGCTCTTTGATATAGCCCCAGCGCTCTGTAAGCATCACCTCGTACACCATATGCGGTTGCGCCTTTCGAATCGAGATCTATTGCGATTGAACAGTCGGTTATGGCTTTCTGCATT